>CAZWED010000239.1:0-5496 GCA_964632645.1 uncultured Ferrimonas sp.
GAACAGCCGCTGCTGGACATCGTCATGCAGTACACTCGTGGCAACCAGACCCGTGCTGCCAACATCCTCGGCATCAACCGCGGTACCCTGCGCAAGAAGCTGAAGAAGTACGGCATGAACTAAAAAACAATCATTAACTGATTGTTTTTATAAGGCTCTCTCCGATAATCGGATGAGGGCCTTTTTTGTCTCTCCCTTTCCTTCACCGTCACGTCCCCCGCTCAGGGGGGGTCCGGTTCACCAGGCGGGTATCGACCGCAAGCGGTGCCCTCAGCGTTTGCAGCACGACGCAGTAGCGCTCCGTCAGCTCGATCAGCTTGTCCAGGGTCTCCGGGCTCGCGTCGCTGCTCAGGTCAAAGCGAAGGCGAATCGCGCGAAACCCCACCGGCGCCTCCCGGGATACCCCCAGAGTACCGCGAAAATCCAGGTCCCCTTCGGCGCGGATGCGGGCATCCTCAATCGGTATCTCCAGTGCGGTGGCCACCGCAGACAGCGTCACGCCAGCGCAGGCCACCAGGGCCTGCAGCAGCATATCGCCGGAACAGGCCTGCAACCCCGAACCACCGGTGGCGGGATGCAGCCCCGCCTCGACCAGCGCCTTGCCGGTCTCAACGCGACAGGACAAACCATCACCCAGTTGCCCCTCGGCGCGCAGGGTGACAAGGGCGTGTTCAGGCGCTTCCTGGTATTTGGCCTTTAGCGGGGATTGCAGCGCACGCAGCGCATCACGTTTCATCACCCTCTCCTCTTGCGATGGGCCATGACCGGCACCGGGGGTCACTCAAGCGTAGCGCAGAGGCGATCGCACCGGACGCCGTGTTGCCTGAGGCACTGATGACGAAGGGGAAGAGGAAACGAGGGAAGGAGGGAGCGAGGCGGTTGCTGGCGTCGCCGCTGTTGGCATGCCAGCAACCGCCCGAGGGTTACTCGGCGTACTGGGCTTTGACCTGATCGATCAGCTGCGCCCACTGCGGGTACTCATCAAGGCTTTGCTTCAGGTCGCCCCAGGGGGTCATGAGCGCCGCCATGTCCGGCTCACCCTGACCGGAGCGGTTGGCCCACTGGTGGAGGTAAACGAAGGCGGAGGCGCGATAGTTGGCCAGGCAGTGCACCAGCACCTGCTCGCCCTGGTAGCGTTCCATCACGTTGAAAAAGGCGTCCACATCCTCCACTTTGGGCTGCTTCCAGTCCACCGGAATGGTCACATAAACCATGCCCGCCTCGGTCACCAGCTCCGCCTCGTTACTGTAGGCGGTGTTGTTGCTGTCCGGCATCAGGTTGATCACCACGTCCACGCCCGCAGCCTTAAGGCTGGCGAAGTCCCCGGGAGCAGGAAGCCCGGCGGTGACCAGCGACGGGGTCACACTCTGAAACGCCCGAATCGTCTGCAGGGGGCCCACTTCAATGGGGGCCGCGTAAGTCAGGGGGGCGGCAAGCAGCGCCGCCATCAGGGGAAGCAATTTCATCAACCATTCCTTTGCGTCATTCGGCACAGTAGAGGCCACGCACTCATTCAAAAGTTCAGAGCAGTGTGCCAGAGTTTGATCCGGCGCTCAGCCCCGCTGCTCTTTGCCGACATTACTGCCCGCAAATCCGGCGGGAATTTGCGGTAAGTTGAACGAAGACGGTGGCCATTTCCACGACCTGACCCGGCTTTATTCCCATCGGGTTTTGCCCTGAACTGCTCAACTGGTAAACTCTTGCCCCGTTATCGTTAGAACTTAGACAGAGCGAGATTCCCGATGGGACGCAGTTTTGAAGTGCGTAAGGCCTCCATGGCCAAGACCGCCGGTCAGAAGACCAAGGTCTACTCCAAGTACAGTAAAGAGATCTACGTGGTGGCCAAAAACGGCAGCCCGGACCCGGATGCCAACCTGCAGCTGCGCGGCCTGATTGATCGCGCCAAAAAAGATCAGGTTCCGGCTCACGTTATCGAAAAAGCGATCGAGAAAGCCAAAGGCGGTGCCGGCGAAGATTACGCGCCCGCGCGCTACGAAGGCTTTGGCCCTGGCAACTGCATGGTGATCGTTGACTGTCTGACCGACAACAACAACCGCACCTTCACTGACGTCCGCCAGTGCTTCGTCAAGACCAACGCCAAAATCGGGTCTCCCGGCGTGGTGGCCCACATGTTCGACCACCAGGCGATCTTCTCCTTCGCCGGCGACGATGAAGACGCCGTGCTGGAAGCCCTGATGATGGCGGACGTGGACGTCACTGAAGTGGAAGTGGAAGACGGCATCACCACCGTATTCGCGCCCAACACCGAGTACTTCAAAGCCAAGACCGCGCTGCTGGAAGCCTTCCCGGGCATCGAGTTTGACGTGGAAGAGATCACCTTCGTCCCCCAGACCTACACCAAGATCGAAGGCGACGACGTGGCCATGTTTGAGAAGTTCATGGCGATGCTGGAAGATTGCGACGACGTGCAGAACGTCTATCACAACGCCGAACTGTAAGCGTTACTGCTATCGAAAAGGCCGGTCACTGACCGGCTTTTTTTTTGCCCGAAAAAAGGGAGCCCGAAGGCTCCCTGGGAGGCCGACCGGTACTCGCCACACCGGTCAATAAGCAACCCGTCAGAACTGGTGCACGTCGCCGTGGCACACGGAGCAGCTCTCAACCGGCGGGTTCGGGATGGCGTTCGCCGGATCCACGATGGCGCCCTGAGAGGCCGCGTGAGCCGCAACCGCATCAGACTCGTGGCAGGAGAGGCAGGTGGTGGCGATCGGGGAGACCCGCTCTTCGCCATCAATGCTCACCTTGAAGCCCACTTTACCGGAGCGCAGCGCGCCGGAACCATCGAACCACTCGGAACTGACGTGGCAGGCCTGGCAATCGCTCAGCAGGTTCGGGTAGTGGATGCCTTCGCCGTCCGGGGCGTACTCGCTGTGATTGGCGTGGAACTTATGGACGTTCAACCCCAGTTCACGGGAGGAGCCGCGGAAGTCGAGCACGTTCTCGTTGTGGCAATGCACACACTGCTCGATCTTATCCACCCCATGGTGGCCACGCTTGGCGTAAGCGATGTCGCTGTGACAGTCATTACACAGGGCAATGGAGGTCACGCCGCCTTCCTCGGTGGCAAAGCGCGGCTTCACCACGTTGGCACTGGCCGGGTTGGCGCTGTCGAAGTAGACCGCTTCGGACTTCATCGCCAGGGAGGTGGTGTCATCCACTTCCGCACCACAGGTCACCAGGGCGCCGCCCTCGGCACACAGACGCACGTCACTGATGATCACACCGGTACCGGTTGCCAGCGCCGCCGGAGCGGAGATGGTCGCCACATAGTGGGTGCCGTTGTACACGCCGCTCTTGAAGCCGACGTAACCGGTGCGGCTGCCATCGGGCAACGCGTAGCGGTAGGCCCATGCGTAGCCACTGTCCGCCTGGAAGTTGACCAGCCAGTTCTGAGAGCTGGAGACGAAGTCCAGGGTGGTCAGGTCGCCGGTAAACTCCGCCCCGTTGAGGTACACCTTGTAACCAAAGGTGAGGTCAACCAGAGTGGGATCCGTGGTGTTGGCCGCAATGCTGATGGTGGCCGGGTCCACTTCGCCGTAGAAGGCGTCACGCAGGTTATCGCGGATGCCAATCCCGTGCGCCTGCATCACACCCAGTGCGCCGCTGCCGTGGCAGGAGGCACACGCGGCGTCGTCCGCCACGGCGATGCCGTTGTGGTTTTCACCGGTGCGCGGGTCGGTATCGATGTGGCACGCCACACAGGCGTCACGATACAGGTTGTCGGTGAACGCGGTGTTGCCTTCGTGGCAGGCCAGGCAGTTGTTCAGTTCGCCGGGGTAATGGATGTTACCCATGAACTCCAGAGCCTCGCCGCTCAGGCTGTCAGCAATGTGACTGCCGGCGTGGAGACGGTGCACCAGAACCGTCAGGTCCCAGTTGCCTTCGTTCCAGCCTTCGGCCACCTGCTCTTCGCTGGCTTCGTAGAAGGGGTTGTGGCAGTTCACGCAGTTCCCCACACTCTGGTAGTTGTGGTGCGCGTGGATGTTGACGATGATGCCGCCCTCTTCGCCGCCGTGGCAGGCCTGACAGGCGCTGTCGTCAACGATGTCGCGTCCGCTGTCCGCCAGCACTTCATTGGTGGCAGGGATGTAGTCCAGACGCTCGGACAACACCTTGTCTTCCACACCGTTGCCGTTGCTGTCGACGATGTTGTAGGCCCGCAACCAGACGCGGTGGGTCAGGTCCAGGTCATCCCCTTCCAGCAGTACCGGAGCCGGGGTATCGGCATGTTCCCAGGTACCGGTGTAAACGCCCGGCTCGGTTTCCACCAATGTACAGGCTTTGTAAGTGGTGCCGCGGGAGGTGATTTCACCACCACCGAGGGCACAATACATGGAGGTCGCGCCGCTGCTCAGGTAGCTGTGGCTGGCCCAGGCGGTCGGCGGGCCGATATTGGTTTCGTTGATGGTCAGGTGAGAGAGGTAAATGGCCACGCGGTCCAGGCCGCTAAACGGCACATCTTCGCCCTGGCCATTCTTACCGTTCAGTTCAAACTGAATGCTGAACTCATCGGTAATGGCGATGTTTTCCGGAGTCAGGGTGAAGGTCAGATCCGACGCCATTTCAGCGGTGGTGGCAACGCTGCCGGCTGGCAGGCCAGGCTGTCCCGGTTCACCAGGAGGTCCGGGGGGGCCGACCTCACCGGGAGCACCGTCTTTGCCATCATCACAGGCAGACAATGTTAGTGCGCTGACCAAAGCCAGCGCGAGTAGATGGAGATGATTGGTGCGCATATTATCCGTCCTTAGAGTTGTGGTAACCCGTCACGATCACACTCTGGCAACAAAGGTTGCTCCATTTATGTAACACACCGTTCCGCTCATTTATTGACCTAAGTGGTTTTATCTGAACTGCGTTTAATCTGGATCAATTTTGACCAGTCCGAACCTCACAAATCTGAGGTTTCATCTCGCCAATTTCTTTCTGAACTGCCAAAAACACCTCCCTTCACTCATTAGAATTGCCATAAAAAAACGGCGCCATTTCGGCGCCGTTTTTGGCTCGGGTTTCAGAGGAAGCTCGGTCAGCGATCCATGCCGCCCAGGCAGAGATACTTGATGTCCAGGTAGTCATCCAGACCGTACTTGGAGCCCTCCCGCCCGTGGCCCGAGGCCTTGATGCCGCCAAAGGGGGCCGCGGCATTGGAGAGGATGCCGTCGTTCACCGCCACCATGCCGTACTCCAGCGCTTCGCACACCCGGAAGATCCGCCCGATGTCACGGCTGTACAGGTACGCCGCCAGGCCAAACTCACTGTCATTGGCCTCGGCGATCACCCCCGCTTCATCGTCAAAGGGGATCAGTGGCAGCACCGGACCAAAGATCTCATTGCGCGCCGCCGCCATGGCATTGCTGGCGTGGTACAACACCGTAGGCGGATAGTAGTGCCCGTGCGCCGGCACGCTGGCCACGGTTTCTGCCCGGGCCCCCTGCGCCTGGGACTCGGCCACCAGGGCCGCCACCTTTTCCACAGCCG
>CAZWED010000240.1:0-5441 GCA_964632645.1 uncultured Ferrimonas sp.
CACGGTGGCCCGGCCCCCGTAACGCAGCTGCACATCCTCGGGCAAGTCGAGGAAGCGGATGTTCACCGGGAACCGCTGAGCGTGTTGCAGCCCGTTTGGTGACGTCATCAGGCCACTGTTGGCGTCCACCTCCAGGCTGCCGTTTCCGGCACTGCCCCACCCGATGGATTGCACCTCACCGGCAAAACTGCGGCCAGGATAGGCGTCCAAAATGATCTTCACCGGCGTGCCGGGTTTCACGTAGGCTAGGGAGATCTCCCGCACCATCGCCGTCAGCCACAAGGATTCGGTGTTGATGTAGGTGAGCAAGGGCTTGCCGGTTGCCGCGTAGTCGCCGGTGGCCAGCTCCATATTGGTGATGACCCCATCGCCCGGGGCGTACAGCGTGGTGTAGGACAGGTTGAGCAACGCCTGATCCAGATCGCTCAACGCCGACTTGAGCTGGGGATTGTTCTCGCCAATGGGACCCAGCGCCTGCTTGGCTTTCTCCAGCGCGGCAGTGGCTTGGGCCAGCTGAGCTTCCGCCGACTGCACGTCGGCCAGGCTGTCGTCCAGTTGGGACTGGCTGATCACCCCGGTTTTGGCGAGTGCAATGTTGCGCTCGGCGTGCTGGCGACTGTTGTCGAGACGCACACGGGCCGCCACCTGGTTGGCCTTAGCCACCGCCACCGCCGCAGTATCCGCGTCGACGGCCTGGGTGGTTTTCTGCAGTGCCGCCTTGGCCGACTCCACTTTCAGCCGGAACGCGTGCTTTTCCAGTTCCAGCAGTGGTTGACCCTGGCTGACCCGGGCGTTATCAGCGACCAGCACCTTTTCAATCTGGGCGGACACCTGAGGGCTTAGCCGGATAAGTTGGCCATTGACCCTGACGTGATCGGTCATTGGTGTCAGACGGTCGACCCAGAGGGTATATACCCATATCGTCAGTGCGGCAATCAGCAGAATAAAAGTAAAACGACGGGCGCTGTTCAGGGTCTTTTCGGAGCCCTGTGATTCGGTTTGAGGAGATTCGTTAGACACAGCTTGATTCGCGGTGCCGGAAACGCTTTCGCTCATAGGCTTTGTTCCAATTTCAATTCAGGAAAGGGGCAACAGTGAAAACCCAAATGACAGACGTGTTCTGCCCTGGTCAATAAAGCAGCACCGATATCTTACGGGTTCAGGAGAAATTCATTTGCTGTCGTTATCACAAAAGCTTTTTACCAGACTCATTTCGGCGTCCAGGCGCACAAATACTGGCCTGGATGAATCGTGTCGATGAGGTGAACTTCTGCGTTGGTGCCGGCAATCTATCATCCGTTGGCTGGATAAGGGCTGAATCACTCCTGTCCATCGACGGATTGGTTCGGCTTGTCGGCAACATCATTCCGGTGGCCGTCATACCAGGCCTCTCCACTGAACACCCGTTGCCGTCCATAACGATAAAGGGCGTTCATATAGGTCGAATCAAACACCTCGTTGACCGGGACATCGCTCACCGCGTCAACCGGTATCCAGGTGGCTTTGATGTTGATGTGGTCACGTTCGGACAGGTACATCAACCGGTAGATGTCCCCAATCCCCTGAGTGCGGATCAACGTGCCAATGGTCCGCCCGGCGATCGCCTTCAAATTGGGCTCTACCGCTTCATAACGGGATTCCAACCGGGAGTTTCGAATCAGATAGAGAGTGGGCTTACCCTTTACATCCAAAAGCCTCATCACTTCAGACCAATCCATGTTGCTCGGGGCAAAAAACAGCTGTGCGGTCACCCCACCATCCACGTGCATCTCGTCCATAAGCTCGCCGTCCGGTCCCCGCACCGGAAGATACACCGGTGGAAACAGACCCGGCATGGCCGCTGACGCAAGGAATAAGGCACGGATGAAGGGATAGGCATCGGGATGGCCGGAAGCGGCGATCCGCGTAATGTTCCAGATCACCGGACGTCCCGCATCCAGGTTGGTGGTACCAATAAAGAGTTGCCGTCCACGATGAAACTCGGCGGCGATAGCGTCCAGTGTCTGATCGTTCAAAAACGTCTCGATGCTCGCGGCAAACGGTGCGGTATCGACCAATCCATCGGCGGTAAACAGCGTCAACCAGCTTCGAGACGAGTAGATGTCCTTCCCCCCCAGGGTGGTGTAGATCTGTTCCAGCACACCGTCATACTCTGGCCCCAGAAAGGCAAATGGCGCGATCAGGGCGCCGGTACTGATGCCGGTGACCATGGTAAATTCCGGCCGTGTACCGGTTTCGCTCCAGGCGGTTAGCACACCGGCGCCATAGGCACCGTCTTCTGCGCCACCGGACAGCACCAGGTAATGGTGCTCCCGGTGCATGATGGCGGGATAGACCGCTTCCAGCTCCCCGTGCCTGCGCAGCGCTTCCGTCGGCGCGACTCCAACCTTATCCCCCCAATCCCTCACGTCGTCGCGGCCCAGGACGGTCACGGCATCCTGCATCGATTCAGGGACGGGATGGCGCTCAACCGTGGCGCAGGCGCAAAGCAGAGTGACGCAGACCCAGAGTGACGTTTGACGAACCGACATAGAGACTCACCGGCAACAGTTGCAGTGAAAGGAGTGTAGCGTCCGAACCGCTCAACGTTGTAAAGAAAAAAGAAAAACGCCTTGCTTGAAGGCAAGGCGCTTTTTCGTCATGCGGCGGCAATGCGTCGATGTTTTAGTCTTCGGCTGGGTGACAATCTGTCGTTCATCACCTTGATCAGCTCAAACTGCTTCATCGACTTCTTGTTGCCCAATGCCAGCGTGTCTTCCAGCAGCATCAACAAGGAGGATTGCTCTCCCCCTTCCACCACCACAAAGCGCGCGCGCTGCGAACCGGTATCCAGTTCAACCAGCTTGCCATCACTGGCGTAGGCGATCTGCTCACTGGGCTTGAAGTGCCAGCTCTTTGGCATCATCGGTAAACTGAAGAAACGTGCGGCGGTAAGGTTCAGCGCAATCTGCACCAGTTCCGGTGCACTGAGGTCCAGGTACTTGCGCAGCTGTGTCAAAACCGACTCGTAGTAGTCCGCATGTTCCGCGGAAAAACCGGCGCCATGCAAACTGTCGGGAATAAGACAACGAGCGCTGAATGGCGTAAGAAATAACCAATCTTCGCCAAGTTCCAACGCTAATTTCTCTTCTTCATGATGATACATCCATGCCCAGGAGGGTTCCGGTGTGATGTACATAATGATTATTCCATTCCCTAGCCCAACAATATGTTAGACCAATAAATGAGCGAATGACAAGCGTAGATTAAAAATTATTCTTTAGGGATCAGGATCTTACCGGATCACTATTTTGATCTTTGATCGGATCAATGATCGCCGATCAAAAAAGGGGGCGACGCCCCCTAATTCACATTTCTTGAACGATTATTTTCGTTTCAGAAACGCTTCAGTGATCGATTTTACTAATTCCGGGCCGTTATAAATAAAGCCAGTATAAATTTGCACCATCTTCGCGCCGGCATCGAGTTTATCCATGGCGTCCTGGGCGGAATCGATCCCGCCGACCCCCAGGATAGGCAGCTTGCCGTCCAGCGCCTCCGCCAGTTTGCGGATCACCACAGTGGCACGCTCTGTCAGCGGCGCACCGGACAACCCCCCCGCCTCAACGTGTTCAGGCAGGTGCTCTACCCCTTCCCGCGCCAGTGTCGTGTTGGTGGCGATCACGCCGTCGATCTCATTGCGGATCAGGGAGCCGGCCACTTCACGGATCTCGTCGTCGGTCAGGTCCGGGGCGATCTTCAGGGCCACCGGGACGTACTTGCCGTGCTTTTCCGCCAGCTCACGCTGTTTCGCTTTCAGGGACGCCAGCAGATCGTCCAGCATCTCGCCGTATTGCAGGGTACGCAGGCCCGGGGTGTTGGGGGAAGAGATGTTGACCGCGATGTATCCGGCAACCTCGTACACCTTTTCCATGCAGATCAGGTAGTCGTTTTTGCCCTCTTCCAACGGGGTGTCTTTGTTTTTGCCGATGTTGACGCCAATAACGCAGTTGCCCGGATTGGAGGCCTTGATGTTGGCCACCAGGTTGTCCACGCCCTTATTGTTGAAGCCCATCCGGTTGATGATGGCCCGGGCGGGTTTCAGGCGGTACAAGCGCGGCAGGTCATTGCCCGGCTGCGGACGCGGCGTCACGGTACCCACTTCAACGTGGCCGAAGCCCATGGCGGCAAACGCGTCGATCGCTTCACCGTCCTTGTCCATGCCGGCCGCCAAACCGACGGGGTTGGGAAACTGCACGCCCATAAATTCCACCGGAGCGTGAGGGACGTTTTGCGCGTAAAAGCAGGCCAGCGGCGTATTGGCAGTACGGCTCAGGCTGCCCATGGCAAAGTCGTGCGCCCATTCCGGATTGGTTTGGAACAGGAACTTTTGTGCGATGCGGTAAAACATTCTTTCTCCAGATCTAAAAAAAGCCTCGGCTAAGGCCGAGGCTTTTCCCCTTACGATGGTTTAGCGTGCCTCGTTAATCGAGTCACAGCGCATGATGAGCAGGTTCAGCTCACGCAGTGCCACCGAGAACTTGGAGAACTCGTGGCTCTTGGAGGTATGGAACTCCGCCATCATGTGCAACCAGCGATCCAGGGTTGCGTTATTGTCATTCACCCACTGTTCAATGATAGCGTCCGCCTGACACTGGGCACCACAGTTGCGCAGCACCACGAGGGTAAGACGGCGCTGCAGCCAATCCAGCTCTTCCCGGAATCCGGCGCGGGCCAACGCCTGCCAGTGGTTAGACACCGGCTGTTCGTTGATCTGCTCAAGGAACCAGTGAAGCTCGATGTCCGCTCCCAGACGGAAGTACGTCTCGGCAACCAGGGATACCGGCTTGTCATCGTCTTTGGCAATCTCGGCCAGGTCCAGCGCGGAGAACAGGGTACTCAGGCGGCTGACGGTATGGGCCAGTTCGGCCTTAACACCACTGTCGATGAGTCGCTCTGCCCGGGCCCGCAGACCTTGCGCTTCCTCTTCCTGCAGCAGGGAGTCAAAGCTCTGGTTGAGCTCCTCCACAACCGGGCGGAAGAACGCCACGCTGCCAGCCACATCGAGATTGCCAGTGCGGTGGCGCAGGAACCAGCGGGTAGCACGTCGTACAACACGCTGCAGCTGATAGAGCATTTCGTGTTGCCGCTCGGCATCGACAACGCCGTTATGCTCAATGATCTGCGCCTTAATGCTATCTAAGCCAAACACTTGGGCGGCAACAGTGTAACTCACTGCCACTTCCGAGACTGAGGCACCTGTCTCATCCTGCATACGCTGGATGAAGTTAAGCCCCATGTTGTTGACGATGTCGTTGGCCAGTGAGGTGGCGATGATTTCCGCGCGCAGCGGGTGCTCTTTCATCCATTCGCTGTACTGCTGTTGCAGACGCTCGGGGAAATACTCCACCAGACGCTTGGCGATGGTTTCCTCTTCGGTCACACCCGGGTCAACCAACTGC
>CAZWED010000241.1:0-5398 GCA_964632645.1 uncultured Ferrimonas sp.
GCATCGAGGACGGCGTTCTGATGCTAATGCCGCAAGGCCAGCTCAACCAGGACCTGCCGGCGCTCAATAAGTACGCCGTGTTCAACAAGGTGACGATCTCCGACGCCGGTGCCGACTACGATTGCTACGGCCTGGTGGGTCAGGATGCCCTGGCCCTGCTGCCGGGTGAAGGCGCCGTCCGCGATCTGACGCCGGGCCAGGCGCTGGTCGACGGCGACCGTGCCTTGCTGGTTCTGCCCAAGGGCAGCCCGCTGCCGGAGAACCTCGCCGCCCTGCCCCGCGAAGCGGAGTCGCTGTGGATCGCCAGCGAAATTCTCGCCGCCCGGCCCTGGTTTGACGAGTCCGGCTGCCTCGAGTTTGTTCCCCAGATGCTGAACCTGGACGCCATCGGCGGCATCCAGTACGACAAGGGCTGCTACATCGGCCAGGAAACCGTGGCCCGGATGCACTTCCGTGGCGGCAACAAGCGGGCCCTGTACGTGCTGACCGGCGCCCCCGCCGAGGGCGAGCTGCAGATGCAGCTTGGTGACAACTGGCGCCGCGCCGGAACCATCGTGGCCCAGCAAGAGTGGGCCGGCCAACTCTACCTCAGCGCCGTGATGAACAAAGAGCTGGAAGCCGACACCGCCTTCCGCCTCGGGGAGGCACCGATGGCGCTGCAACCCCGCCCCTATCCGCTGTTCGAGCAGTAACACCAGCAATAAAAAAGCGCGGCCTGGCCGCGCTTTTTTATGATCGGTGGGTGGCCCCTCAACTGAGGGCGTGGCCGCCCGCCACATGCAGGATGTTGCTGATCCCCAATCGGCGCAGGCTTTGGGAGGCCAGCAGACTGCGGCTGCCACTGCGACAGATCAGCACCACCGGGTCGTTGTCCACCCGATAACGCTGCTGCGCCATGTAGTTCACCAGCCGGGACAGGGGCACATTGTCCGCATCCGGCATGGGGCTGAGGGCAAACTCGTGGGGTTCGCGAATGTCCACCACCGACAAACGCCGCCCCTCCCGACGCCACTGCCGCAGTTCGCGGGGAGTGAGCTCGGCAACGGACACCGACTGCTGGGTGGGGGTCGCGCCGCACATCAATTCGCTGCCCGGCTGATCGGTCAGGCCCTGATCCAGTTTCGCTTTGGCCTGCAGAAACGCCTGCTCCCCCATGCCGCCAGACAGCACCTGGGCCAGCAGCCCCCCTTCCCGACACTCTGCCGCCAGCGACGTGGCGAACTGGTGGTGGTAATCGTGCGAAGGGCAAATCAGGGTATCGGGGCTGATCCACACACTCAGCTGATTGAGGCTGTGGTAGAGCGCCAACGGCTGGCTGTTGCTGAAGTTGGTGCGCCCCAGAGACCCCATCAGAACCGTATCCCCGCAGAAAGCAAAATCCACGTCTTCGCTCAACAGGGTATCGCCCCGGCTGCGGCTCAGCAGCCATCCCACAGAGTCGTCGGTGTGGCCCGGCAGCGGCACCCGAACCAGGACGCTCTCCCCCAGGGTTAGTGCCGGCATCACCTGACCATCCGCCAGGGTTCGGCGACCGCAGGCGTTGGGCCAGCCCAGCGCATCGACCGCCATCATGGCGGGAGGAATGCAATCGGCCAGCGCCTCACGCAGGGCCACGCCACTGGAGACATGATCCGCGTGGCCATGGGTGTCCAAAATGGCCACCGGCGTCAGCTGCTGGCAGCGGATCAGTCGCGCCAGCCGCTCGTTCAGGCTGTCGACCGGATCCACCACAACACAGTGGTCACTCTCGGGATCCACGTACAACCAGCAGCAGCTGCTGCCCGCCTTGAACTGGATCAGCCCCTTCAGGCCAAACTTCCCGGCATCGTGTTCACTCTCCAGCAGACAGCTGGTGGCAAGGGCCGACACCGCACTGTTGATCCGTTCACACACGGCGTCCAGCTCCGCGCGGGTCATCGCCGGGCCGAAGGAGAGGCGAATCGCCGACTCGCTTTGCCAGCCCGGCAGACCCATGGCGTCGAGGACAAAGCTGCGGGTGACCTTGGAGGAGCAGGCGGAGCCGGAGCTGACCCGGATCCCCGCGGCGTCAAACAGGTCCATCAACTCTTTGCTGGAAAAGCCGGGCACCGAGAAGTTCAGGGTGGTGGGCACGGCGCATTGGTGGTCCTGGTTGAACACCAGGCCAGGAAAGACCCGGGTCAGCGTGGCCACCAGCTGCGCACGGTACGCCAGCAGGGTGGCGTGGTCGGCAAAGGGGCCGCCATCGGAGAGCATCAGGTCAAACAAGGCTTCCAGCGCCGCGATGCCAGCGCCATTCTCCGTGCCGCTGCGCCATCCCCCCTCCTGGCCACCGCCGGCGATCACCGGCGTCAGGGCCGCGCCTTCCCGGACATACAACCAGCCGATCCCTTTCGGTGCATACAATTTGTGGCCACTGAAAGGGGCGTAATCGATGGTGGTGCTGGACAGGGAAAGAGGCAGCTTGCCCAGGGCCTGGACGCAATCCACCATCCAGGGCACATGGGGATGGCCGGCGCGGATCACCCGCTCCAGCTCCCGCAGGTCCTGAAAGCAGCCGGTTTCGTTATTGACGGCCATGGTGCAGATCATCAGCGCCCGATCGATGTGGCTGGCAATGAAGTCCAGGTCCAGCCGGCCTCGCGAGTCCACCGGTATGGCGCGCACCTCCGCCGGGATGTCAAACAGCCTGGCCCAGTGCTTCAGGGTTTCCGGCACCGCTTTGTGTTCCGTCGCGCCATACAGCAGCAGCGGTTGCTCCGGCATCGGCCGACGCTTGGCACTCTGCAAGGCCGATATCACCGCAGTCTGGATCCCTTCCGTAGCGCCGCTGGTGAAAATCACCTGGCCGCGCTCGGCACCCATCACCTGCCGGGCCAGAGCCCGGGTTCGCTCCATCCGGGCCTTGGCCCGGATCCCGGTCACGTGGGAGGAGCTGGGGTTACCAAACTCCCGGGTCAGGGCGGTCATCACCGCGTCGGCGATGGGCGGCAGCACCACGGTGGTGGCGTTGCTGTCGAGATAAAATTCCTGCTGAGACATCGAGAACTCCGTGGGCGGGCAACCGCTAAATAACCAAGGGGAATATAAAATTCCAGAAAGAAATATTAACTGGCTGCTGCGTATCTGTGAAGTCCCTCACATCTGAACCCACCAGCACTACGCTTATGGGATCGGCGACGCGGTAAGGAGGGAGGCGCTATGGACATCCTCAACGCACAGGAGATGGACCCGGCAATTCTGTTGGGCATCGTTAACGAACGGCTGCGGTTGGGTCACGGCAATTTGATCGATCTGGCGGCGGAGCTGGGGATGGGTAGCCTGGAGCTGGAGGCGCGCCTGGCCGAACTGGGCTTCCACTATCAGGCCGACAGCAATCAGTTCAAGGCACGTTGAAGAGCGCCCAGCGTCAGGCAGGGCGGGTGGCAACGATGGCGGGGTCCTGCTGCTGGCTTAACCAGAACGCCAGCTCAGGGTGATGGGCCCGCCACGGGATATCGGGGTGGCGAAAATCCAGGTACTCAAGCAGCGCCACCAGCTTTAATGGCAGCAGACTGTCCGTCGGCCAGGTGCCCGGCGCAATCTGGGTCAGCCCCTGAGTGAGCGCCTGGCGATGGCGCTCACACCAGAACGGTGACAGGGTGCCCTCCTGGCGACGGGTCTCCTCCACCCGCAGTGCCACTGCGGCGTCCAGCAGCCCCTGCAACAGCGCGTTGTCCCGTTCCAGGGCCCACTGCCCCTCGAAGCTGCGGTGGTAGCGTCCCTCGCCAAACCGGGCATCCAGATAGCGGGCAATCACCCCGCTGTCGTATAGCACGCCCTCCTCCCCCAACAAACAGGGGATCTTGCCGAGGGGGGTGAGACGCCGTAGGTCGCCCTCCGGCGCAAGGGGATTGACCACCACCTCCTCCATGCCCGGTACCGCCAGCTGGCGCCACAGGACGCGCACAATCCGGGCATAGGGAGACGCGTCGGAACAGAACAGCTTCACCAATACTTCTCCATGGTGATCTGACCCGGCGTGCGGCGCAGGTTCTTTCTCAGCCCCATGCCCTCGAGCACCGCAACGGTATCGCGGATCATATCGGGATTCCCGCAAATCAGCGTCTGGCTGCGGGCAGGCGCAATCGGCAAACCGGCCGCTTCCTGGATTGCCTGGCTGCTCAAAAGTTGCGGAATGCGCCCCTGCAACGCCCCGTCGACCGCCTCACGGCTGACGATGGGGACAAACCGGAATTGGTTGGGGCGGGCCGCCGCCAGCGCCTTGATCGCCTCCAGGTAGGCCAGGTCCCGCTCGTAGCGCACCGCGTACACCAGGATGAAGGTTTCGTACCGCTCCCAGCAATCGTGGCTGTTGAGAATGGAGAGGAACGGCCCCACGGCCGTGCCGGTGGCAAACATCCACAACTCACGGCCCGCAGGCACCTCGTCCAGAGTCAGAAACCCACTGGGGCGGGCACTGACCATCAGGTTGTCCCCCACGTTGAGATCCTGCAGCCGGGGGGAGAGCTCGCCCTCCTCCACCGCCACCGCCAGAAACTCCAGGTGCTCCGCTTCCGGCGCATTAACAAAGGAATAGGCCCGCTGCACCCGCTCACCGCCCTGTTCCAGGGCCAATTTGGTAAATTGTCCCGCCACAAAGGGCGGCACGTCGGCGTCCACTTTGAGACTGAACAGCTTATCGTTCCAGTCGATACGTTCGACTACACGGCCTTGTACCCACGCACTCATGCCATCTCCCTCTGGTCAAAAAGTGAACCTAAAACCCAGCATACCCCCGTCTACCCGAAAGAAAAACCCTGCACAAATCACTCATTTGTCAAACTGCTCAGCGGCTTATTTTTGTTTACTCCCCCGATGACTAAGCCAATGCCAGACAACAGCTCCATCACAAAAAAAACCGCCCTCCGGCCGGGGCACGGAGGGCGGTTTTTCGTTATCGGGATAACGGGGGTCAGGAGGTCTGCTGCTCGGCTTCTGCAGCCAGCCATTTCGCCTCGCTCTTATCGACGATGGTCACCACCGCCGCATCCCCGACCACGTTGGCAGAGGTCACGAACATGTCGATGATGCGATCCACGGCGATAACCAGGGCAAAAGCGGTTTCCGCGGGCAGGCCCATCTGGTGGATCAGCACGCCGATCATCACCGCACCGCCCCCGGGTACGCCACCGGCGCCCACGGACAGCAGGAAGACCGAGGCCACCAGAGCAGGCAGTTGATCCATGCTCAGGGGCACATCAAAGGCGTTGGCCAGGAACACCGCCGCGATGGTGATGTAGATGGAGACGCCGCTCATGTTCATGGTTGCGCCCAGCGGGACACCAAAACCGGCCGTGGCCTTGGAGACCCCCAGTTTCTGGGTCAGGGTACGCATGGTCACCGGAATGGTGGCGTTGGAGCTGGCACAGGAGAGGGA
>CAZWED010000242.1:0-5391 GCA_964632645.1 uncultured Ferrimonas sp.
GCATCTCGCGACGGTCAATGATGAGATCGATGGCGCCCTTCTCCAGCAGGAACTCGGAACGCTGGAAGCCTTCCGGCAGTTTCTCGCGCACTGTCTGCTCGATGACTCGCGGACCGGCAAAGCCGATCAACGCCTTGGGTTTGCCCACGTTGACGTCACCCAGCATGGCGAGACTGGCGGAAACGCCACCCATGGTGGGGTCTGTCAGCACGGAGATATAGGGTAGACCCGCCTTGGAGAGACGATCCAGCGCCGCGCTGGTCTTGGCCATCTGCATCAGGGAGAACAGGGCCTCCTGCATGCGGGCGCCGCCGGACGCGGAGAAGCACACCAGGGGCAGGTTCTTCTCCAGGCACACCTCAACAGCGCGGACGAAACGCGCGCCCACCACAGAGGCCATGGAGCCGCCCATGTAGGAGAACTCAAAGGCACAAGCCACCACGGGCATACCGTGCAGGCTGCCCTCCATGGCGATCAGGGCATCCTTCTCACCACTGGCTTTTTCCGCCTGGCTGATGCGGTCTTTGTACTTCTTGCTGTCGCGGAACTTCAGAATGTCCTGAGGCTCGAGTTCGGCACCCAGCTCGCGGGTGTTGTCCGCATCGAGGAAGCGCAGCAGACGCTCACGGGCGCTGATGCGCATGTGATGGTCACACTTGGGGCACACTTCCAGATTGCGCTCAAGCTCTGCTCGGTAGAGGATCTGGTCACATTTGTCGCACTTGCTCCACACCCCTTCCGGGACGCTGCGGCGGCGCTCGGAGACCGCTTTACTCTTCGGCAGGATCTTCTTTAACCAGCTCATTTACAGTCCTGTATCCATTTGGGCCATCTGGGGCCTATCTGTTTCGAACCGGCAGAGATAGTGGCGGGAACGCCCGGCCTTCAGAGCGAAAGACCCTAACAGGCGGCCTCAATACCGGTATTGGAATGGCAAACATTAAACCACAAGGGGGTTTAGGGGGCTAACGAAAACTGGTCGTACCCGGTGAACCCCCTCAATAGAGCGGCGATCACCGGCGAAAACCTAAACTTCGTAACGTTTTTGTACGGTTAGAGGGGATCCGGCAAAAACAGTGGTCCGGGCTCCGATTTCGGCAGGCCGAACGACTCGGGGTAGTCCACTTCCACCAGGTACAGGCCTTCGGCTTTGGCCGTGGCCGCCGCAAGGTTGCGATCCTTGCCCGCCAGCAACTCTGCGATCCACTCGACCGGCCGGTTGCCCATCCCCACTTCCATCAGGGAACCGGCGATATTGCGCACCATGTGGTGAACAAAGGCGTTGGCCTTAATGTCGATGATCACATACTGACCCTGGCGGGAAACCCGCAGGTGGTGCACATTGCGCCACGGTGTCCGCGACTGGCACTGGATGGCGCGAAACGCGCTGAAGTCGTTCTCGCCCAGCAGCAGTTGGCCGGCCTCATGCATCCGTTCCTCATCGAGGGGATGGTGGTAATGGCTGACACCATGACGCAGGATCCCGGGGCGCAGACGGTGGTTGTAGATGATGTAGCGATAGCGGCGGGCCGTCGCCGAGAAACGGGCGTGAAACTCATCGCTCACATCCCGGGCCCAGCGCACGGCAATGCCATCGGGAAGGTTGGCGTTCAACCCCAGGGTCCAGGCGGCGGGCCGGCGATCAAACTGGGCGTCAAAGTGCACCACCTGGCCGGTGGCGTGTACCCCGGCGTCGGTGCGGCCGGCGCAGGCCACTTCCACCGGATGGTTGGCCACCTTGGCGATGGCGGCCTCAAGCCGCTCCTGTACGCCGACCACTTCCCGCTGACGCTGCCAGCCGTAATACCCGTGACCGTCGTACTCAATGCCTAGTGCAATCCGCATGTTGCCCCCTGTGATGCTGTAGGGGGCGCATTATAGCGGCGAAAAAAAACGGTGGCCATCGCCACCGTTTTCCTTTTTCAGAGCTGCTCCAGCAAGCTGTTGGCTTCCGCCTTCTGCTGCTCATTGCCGTCGAAGGCCACCTCTTTGAGCAACGCTCTGGCACTGTCGTGATCGTCGATCTCGATGTAGGCGCGCGCCAGGTCAAGCTTGGCGTTGATGGCGCTTTCATCCTCAACCAGTTCACCGCCCAACGGTTCGCCCTCCAGCTCGAAGCGAACGCCCGGATACGCGACCTCAACCTCTTCGTCGCTCTCTTCCAGCAACTTGTCGATGTCGATAAAGGGCTCATCCTCTGCCGCGGGGGCTGCCGGGGTCGGCTCCGCCTGCGCATACGCCACATCAGGCTCTGCATCCACGCTGACCGGTTGGCTCTCGAAATCGATGTCGAAATCCAGATCGGCGTTCTGCCGGGCAGGCGCTTCCTCTACAGACGACAGCGCGTCGGCCTCGGACAGCGTCGCGGACGGCTCGCTCTCCGGCTCGTTGCCCACCGGCTTGTCCACCTCGGCCAGCAGGGCATCCAGGTCATCGTCCATCATCAGGTGGCGATCCAGGTCGACCTCGTCCCGGGCGGACTCCTGTTCGCGCAGCAGGTCGCTGAGGGACTGCCCCTCCTCTTCCATCTCGGGATCAAGCTGAACCGCAGCGGTGCTTGTCTCGTCGATCTGCGGCGGCGCCAGTGCATCGTCGTTGTGCTCGTCCAGTCCCCGCGCCTCGGCCAGCGCAGGATCGTCCTGCTCCGCGGCCAGGGCATCGTTTTCCGGCTCGTTGCGACGACGCAGCCAGGCGAACAGCGCCAGCAACAGGGCCAGGGCCGGCACCACCGCCGCCAGAGTCAGCAACCAGGGGTTGCTGGCCAGCCCCTGCCAGAAGCTCGGCGGGGTCACCGTGGGCTCCGACTCCGGCTCGGCCACCATGGGATCGGGCTGAACCGGTTGGGCCGGCTGAGCCGCCGGCGCCGCGCCCGCCTCCATCTGCTGCTCCAGCTCCTGATTCAGGGTTTGCTGTTCATCCAGTGCCGATTGCAGCAGGCCGATCTCGGTGTTCAGGGCATCCAGACGACGCTTCAGCTGCTCGTTCTGTTCCAGCATGGTTGCCAGCTCTTCCACCGAGGTGGCCAGTTCGCTGCGCAGCCGCTGGATCTGCTCCCCTTCCCCACTCTGCTCGGCCAGTTGCGCCGTCAGGCGGGCGTTTTCCGCCTTCAGCTTGTCCAGCTCCGCCTGGGAGACGGAAGGCGCGGCCGGTTTGGACGGCTGAGTCGCCGCCGGCTTCGCCTTGGCCGGTGCCGGCTGCCACTGCTTGTCATCCTGGCGGGCACGGGCCCGCGCTTCGGATGCGGGCATCGACGCCATCACCTCCCGGGTGGGGATGCGCAGCATCTTGCCCCGCTCCAGGCTATTGAAGTTGGTGGAGTTGAACGCATGGGGGTTTGCCTGATAGATGGACAGCATCACCTGGTAGATGGTGATCCCCTCATCGGGACGAACCTCATTGGCAATGCGCCAAAGCGTATCCGTGCGCTTGGTGGGGCCGTACTCCTGGATCGGCGTATCGGCTTCAAGCCGAACCTGACCTTCTGGCCCGGTGATCTGAAGAGGCCGGGCGGAAAGCCCACCGCTGACCAGCGCAATACTGACCAGTGTCGCCAGGCTGAGGCCATGGATCCGTGTATTCATGCGTTCAATCCGTTTCCTAAAAAATCGCTGAGCGGGGTTACTTTGATACTACGACCTAAGCAGGCCTAAGATAAAGCACTCAGTTTAAAGGATATTACAGGTAGTCACGCACCAAAAGTTCGGCAATCTGTACGGAGTTCAGTGCCGCCCCTTTGCGTACGTTGTCCGCCACCACCCAGAGGTTGAGTCCGTGGGGGTGGGAGATGTCCTGACGCACCCGTCCGACAAACACCTCATCCTGCCCTGCGGCATTGGCAAACGGGGTCGGGTAGTCCTCGTCGTCCGCCATCAGGGTAACGCCCGGCGCCTGCTCCAGCAGGGCCTTGGCCTCCTCCGCCGAGGTGGGGAGGCGGGTTTCAAGATGGATCGCTTCGGCGTGGCCATAAAAGACCGGCACGCGAACCGCGGTGGCGTTTACCCGAATATCGGCATCCCCAAAGATTTTTTGAGTCTCCCACACCATCTTCATCTCTTCCTTGGTGTAGCCGTTATCCATAAAGCGGTCGATCTGCGGCAAGACGTTAAACGCGATCTGCTGGTCGAACACGTCGTGGGTGGCCGGTTGCCCATTGAGCAGCTGGCCACACTGGCGCGCCAGCTCCTCAATCGCCTTGCGTCCGGCGCCGGACACCGACTGGTAGGTGGCCACATTGATGCGGTCGATGCCGTAGGCGTCGTGCAGCGGTTTCAGGGCCACCACCATCTGAATCGTAGAACAGTTGGGGTTGGCGATGATGTTGCGGTCACGGAACCCTTCCAGCGCGTGAGGATTCACTTCCGGCACCACCAGCGGGATTTCAGGGTCGTAGCGGAAATGGCTGGTGTTGTCGATCACCACACAGCCGGCGTCGGCGGCGATCGGCGCCCACTTGGCGGAGACGTCGCCACCGGCACTGAACAGCGCGATCTCAACCTGGCTCCAGTCAAAGTTCTCAACGTCGATCACATCCAGGGTGTCGCCCTGAAAGCTGACGGTTTTTCCCGCGCTGTTGGCGCTCGCCAGGGGATAGAGTTTGGCCACGGGGAACTCGCGCTCCTCGAGGATTTCAATCATGGTTTGGCCCACGGCGCCCGTGGCGCCCAGTACCGCAATGTTATATGCCATCTGCGCTTACTCTTCTGTATCAAATCCAAGGGACGCCAGCATCGCGGCCTCCCCACTGTTCCGACTGTGCACCTTAAGTGCCGAAAACTCCCGACGAGCCAGGTTGGCTTTTCGCCGGGCATCAAATCCACCGGGCGTGCGGATCGCCGCCCGGAATTGCGCGTCCTCTTCCGCCAGATCATAGACCTGTCGGCAGAGGGTCAACAGGTGGTGCTCATCCAGGGGCCCGTCCAGCGTGACCCTGCCCAGCCCCGGTACCGCCAGCAGTTCGGCCAGCGTCGGGGTGGTGGTCATGCCCTTGAGGGCCACCGGACTGTTCGCCAGGGCCTGATGCAGCATCTGGGTGCCGCGGATCTTGCCCTCCACCGAGTATCCGGCGATGTGGGCAGTGGCGATGTCACAGCACGCCACCAGACCCGCCATCGGGTTAGGCTCTCCCTCCCAGACGTCCATCACCAGATGCAGATCTGGCCGCCGGTCTTTCACCGCAATCAGCGCGCGATTGTCGATCACCTCGCCGCGGCTGGCATTGATCAGCCAGGTGCCGGGTTTCAGGGCATCGAGGCGCGCTTCATCCAACAGGTGAAAGGTGTCCGCTTGCTTGGGCACGTGGCAGCTGATCACATCACATTGACTGAGCAGGTCGTCCAGTGAAACCCACGGTCCCGGCGCACCGGCTGCCGCTTTCGGCGGGTCACAACGCTG
>CAZWED010000243.1:0-5388 GCA_964632645.1 uncultured Ferrimonas sp.
TAAGAAAGAGCTGTATCGGATCCCGGAGCAGGGCAAGGTCGCCGGCGTGTGCGCCGGTGTGGCCGAGTACTTCAACCTGGAGGTCTGGCTGGTTCGCATCGTGGTGCTCTCTGCCATCATCCTGACCGGCGTATTCAGCTTCGCCCTGTTGCTCTACATTGTGGCCTGGGTGCTGCTGGATAAGAAACCGCCCGCGCAGTTTGGTCACCGCGCTGAGCTGAAAACCAAAGTGTGGCAGGCGGGGGAAGCCCCCAGACAGGCCATCCGGGAGATCAGTACCCGATTCCGCTCCCTGGAGTTGCGATTGAGGGCATTGGAGCAGCACGTCACGTCTGACTCCTACAGCCTGAAGCGCGAAATTGATAACCTCAAATAAAGCCCTCGACGGGCGTCCGTAAAGGGCGCCCGTTGCCGTTATAGCGAGTCACGCAGTGTCCCGAGTCGCCCAATCCGTAAAACCTCGTCTGAAACGCCTGGGTCAGCAACTGGAAGAGTGGACCCACCGCGGCCTCGACCAGCATCTGCGGGTCGGCATCACCGGCTTAAGTGGTGCCGGCAAAACCGCCTTCATTACCGCCCTGGTTCATCAACTGCTCAACGCCGAACGGGAGCGCCTGCCGATGTGGGAGGTGCTGGCGGAGGGGCGTTGGCTGGGTGCCCAGCGTGCCCGGCAGCCGGATCTGACCCTGGCGCCGTTCGATTACGATGCGGCCATGCAATGCCTGCGAAGCGTGCCGCCCACCTGGCCACCGTCGACCCGGGGCATCAGCGAAATCCGCCTGGCGTTGCGTTATCGCCCCGGACGGGGGTTGCGCCGCCAGTTTAAGGACAGCGTCACCCTCTACCTGGACCTGGTGGATTACCCCGGTGAGTGGTTGCTGGACCTGCCCATGTTGTCCCAGAACTACACGCAGTGGAGCGAACAGGCCTGGACGCGGCTGCTGGATGACACCTGGCACGCCAGCACCCTTGGCTGGCGACAGAAGGTGACCGAACTGACGACGCCCGACGACGCCGCGGTCGCGGCCTGCGCCGAAGCGTATGGCGCCCTGCTGGGCACCCTGCGACAGGAGGGGGCAACCCTGCTGCAACCGGGGCGTGCCCTGCTGCCCGGCGAGTTGGCCGGTACGCCGGTGATCGCCTTTTTCCCGCTGTCGCCGGAACAACTGGACGGCGACAGTGAGTTGAAAACCCTGATGACGGAACGGTTCGACGCGTACTGCGAACAGGTGGTGAAGCCTTTCTATCGGCACCACTTTGCCCGCTTCGACCGCCAGGTGGTGCTGGTGGACTGCCTGACGCCACTGAACCAGGGCAGGGCGTCGGTGGAGCAGATGGGCGACGCCCTGCGTGGCGTGCTGGAGAGTTTTCGCTATGGGCCAGGCTCGCTGTTGCGGCGCCTGTTCAAGCCCCAAATCGACAAGCTGTTGTTTGCCGCCACCAAGGCGGACCACATCTCCATCGACCAGCACCCCAACCTGCTGACGCTGACCCAGAGTCTGATGGGCGATGCCCAGCGTCAGATCCGCTTTGCCGGCGGGGAAGTGGAAACCATGGTGCTCAGTGCCGTCCGCGCCAGCGAGCAGGGGCAGGTGGACGATGGTCGGGGGCCGGTACCGGTGATCCGCGGACACCGACTGGATGGGCAGCCGCTGGTGCGATTTCCGGGAGAGGTGCCGGACAAACTGCCTCCGGCGTCGTTCTGGCAGGGGCAGGGCTTTGACTTCGTGGCGCTGGCGCCGCCCAGAGTGGAGGACGGGGTGTTGCCCCACATGCGTATGGACCACCTGTTGCAGTGGTTGCTGGGAGACAAAGTACGATGAGTGGCTTAAAACCGGCCAAAGAGTTTGAGGCGCAGGAACCGGTGGTCACACCGGAGCTGAAACCGGCCCAGGAGTGGGATGAACTGGCGTGGCAGGACATGACACCGCCCCCCACTGCGGTAGCCAAACCGAAGGGACGTCGCTGGGGCACCCTGGTGCTCGGTCTGCTTGGTGTGGTTGTGCTGGTGGAAGCGGGCCTGACCCTGTGGGACAGCTGGCAGCGCAGCCCGCTGTTGTTCGGCTTGTATGGCGTGACGTTCGCGGTGGCCGGAGGCTGGCTGGTGCGTGGCCTGTGGCGCGAGTGGCGACGCCTGGCCCAGCTGAAGCGGGCCGATGCACTGCGTCGAACCGGGGAGCGGCTGGCACAGAGCCAGCAGCAGGGTGAGGCGGAACAGGTACTGACCGAACTGAAAAAGACGCTGCCGGAAACCTTCGATGGGGAATGGCAGCAGTTCCGTGCCCAATGCCAGCCACACCACAGCGATGCGGAACAGCTGAAGCTGTATGAACTGACCGTGCTCAGTGCCCAGGATGAGCAGGCGCAGGCCTGCGTGTACCGTTACTCCGCCCAGGCCAGCCTGTTGCTGGCGGCGAGCCCGATGGCGGCGCTGGATATGGCCCTGATGCTGTGGCGCAACCAGGCGATGCTGGACGAGGTGGCGCGGATCTATGGCATTCAACCCGGCTATTGGGGGCGGATCCGCCTGGTGCGAATGATTCTGCAGAACCTGCTGTACGCCGGTGGCAGCGAACTGGCGCTGGATCTTGGCACCCAGATGCTGTCCGCCGAGTTGACCGGCAAGCTCTCTGCCCGGGTGGCCCAGGGCCTGGGGGCGGGGCTGCTGACCGCCCGGTTGGGTTATGCCGCAATGGCGCAATGCCGGCCGCTGCCCTATACCGCCAGACAACGCCCGCCCCTGATTCAGGTGCAAACCCGGCTGCTCAAGGAGCTGACCCGCATCTCCGCAGACGCCCTGACGGCGGTGCGACAGAAGACCGGACGAGGCTCCGGGCCGGATATGTAACCGATAATTTACAGGGTAAACAAAATGTGATCGCGGTCACGCCGCTGACCTCTCCGCGTCTGCGTATAAGGTAGACCAACAGGATCCGTCCCTTACACAACAAACAACGACGGACCAAGCATCAAGGGGAGTTAGCAACATGGCTGCGTTTAAGCACCAAAGTACCGGGGTGATCCATGGCGGTCACCAACGGTCGGCACCGGGGAGTCTGGCCACCCCACTTTACCAGTCCGCCACCTTCGTCTTTCCCGATTGCGAAAGTGGCGGGGCTCGTTTTGCCGGAGAGCAATCCGGCCCCATCTACACCCGTCTGGGCAACCCCACGACCGATGAACTGGAGCGTCGCATCGCCCTGCTGGAAGAGGCTGAGGATGCGGTGGCGTTCGGCAGCGGTATGGGGGCGGTGTCCGGCGCCTTGTTGAGTCAGCTGCGTTGCGGGGATCATCTGGTGGCGGCCATCGGGCTCTATGGCTGCACCCACGCCCTGATTTCGGAGCAGTTGCCCCGCTTCGGCATTGAAAGCACGTCGGTGGATTTTGCCGACATTCAGGCGGTGGAGGCGGCCATCCGCCCCAACACCCGGGTGCTTTACCTGGAAACACCGGTGAATCCGCACCTGGCGGTGTACGATCTGGATGCCGTCGTTGCGCTGGCCCGTCGCAAAGGGCTGGTGACCATCGTCGACAACACCTTTATGACCCCGTTGCTGCAACAGCCTTTGCGTCATGGTGTGGATCTGGTGGTGCACAGCGCCACCAAGTACCTGAACGGCCACGGTGATGTCATTGCCGGTGTGGTGTGCGGTTCGGCTGAACGGATGGCGCCGGTGCGGATGGCGATCCGCAAGGACATTGGGGCGGTATTGTCGCCACACGATGCCTGGCTGATCCTTCGTGGAATGAAAACGCTGGCGCTGCGGATGGAGCGGCACAACGATAATGCCATGGCCGTGGCGCATTTTCTTGAAGCGCATCCCGCGGTTTCCCGGGTCTACTATCCTGGATTGCCCAGCCATCCGGGCCACCGCCTGCTGGGTCGGCAGATGCGCGGTGCCGGCGGTGTGCTGGCGCTGGAACTGCGTGGCGGCTTTGACCGGGCGGTGCGGTTTGTGAACCACCTTAAGCTGTTCAGTATCGCGGTCAGCCTCGGTGACGCCGAATCGCTGGTGCAGCATCCGGCCTCCATGACCCACAGCCCCTACAGTGCGGAAGACCGCGCTGCCGCGGGGATCAGTGACAGCATGGTGCGGCTGGCGGTCGGGCTGGAACACATTGAAGACATTCTGGCGGATCTGAAACAGGCTCTGGCGCTCAGCGACGAAGCGCAGGGGACGGCACAGATGGCCGGAGAGGAGACACCATGAAGGGAACCCAATACCAGGCGCGAATGCCGGATGCCAACGGCGTGATTCATTACTCCGACGAGGAGAACCGGATCTGGGCCGATCTCATCAGCCGGCAACTCGACTGCATTCAGGGCAAAGCCTGTGACGAGTTTATGGCCGGCCTGGCGGCGCTGGACCTGCCCCGTCATCGCATTCCGCAACTGTCCGAGGTGGACGCGGTTCTGGAAGCGGCAACCGGCTGGCAGACCGCCCAGGTGCCGGCTTTGATCTCCTTTGAGCGGTTCTTTGAGTTGTTGGCAAACAAGCGCTTTCCGGTGGCCACTTTTATTCGAAGCCGGGAGGAGTTTGATTACCTTCAGGAGCCGGACATCTTTCACGAGATATTCGGCCATTGCCCGCTGCTGACCAACCCCGCTTTTGCCCACTTTACCCATACCTACGGCAAGTTGGGGCTGGCCGCGAACCCCAAAGAGCGGGTCTACCTGGCCCGACTGTACTGGTTTACCGTGGAGTTCGGACTGGTGAACACCCCGAAGGGACGTCGCATCTACGGCGGGGGGATCCTCTCCAGCCCCGGGGAAACCCGTTACGCCCTTTCCGATGAGCCGGAACATCAGCCGATGGCGGTTCTGGATGCGATGCGCACGCCGTACCGCATCGACATCATGCAGCCCATCTATTACGTTCTTGAGGGCATTGATGACCTCTACTCGTTGGCCGGGATGGACCTGATGGCCATGGTGCATCAGGCGATGTCGCTGGGCCTGTTCGAAGCCAAATTTCCCCCCAAATCACAAGCAAGCTAAGGAATAGCCATGAGCGAATTGAGTAAAATGACCTGTGAAGCCTGCCAGGCCGGTGCCCCCAAAGTCAGCGATGATGAACTGGCCAGCCTGATGAAGGAGCTGCCGGACTGGGCGGCACCGGTGCGGGACGGTGTCCTGCAACTGGAACGGGTCTATCGTTTTAAAAACTTCAAACAGGCTTGGGCGTTCGCCAATAAGGTGGCCGAGCTGGCGGAGCAGGAGTTTCACCACCCGGGCATTTTGCTGGAGTGGGGCAAGGTGACCGTCACCTGGTGGACCCACGCCATTGGCGGTCTGCATAAGAACGATTTCATCATGGCCGCCAAAACCGACGCATTGCTTTTGCAGTGAGACCGCGTATCCCGCACTGGCCCGCCACTTGGCGGGCC
>CAZWED010000244.1:0-5366 GCA_964632645.1 uncultured Ferrimonas sp.
TTGCCGAGCAAACCAACCTGCTGGCGCTGAACGCCGCCATTGAAGCGGCCCGTGCCGGTGAGCAGGGGCGGGGCTTCGCCGTGGTGGCGGACGAGGTGCGTGTGCTGTCCCAGCGCACTCACGCCTCCACCGAGGAGATCCGCCAGATGATTGAGTCGCTGCAACGCACCAGCCAGGAGGCGGTGACCGCCATGGCAGAGGGCACGGCGTTGGCCGACGCCAGCGCGGCCGAAGCCAACCAGGCCCGCGCCAGCCTCGACAGCATCACCGCCGCCATCACCCAGATCTCGGCGATGGCCAACCAGATCGCTGCCGCCGCCGAGCAGCAGCGGGGCGTCAGTGCCGACCTCTCCGCCAACGTCGTCGAGATCCGCGACGACAGCGTGGAGTTGGCCGAACATGGCCAGGCCCTGGGGCGGGTTTCCGCCGAAATGGAAGCGGACACCCGGGCGCTGCAGGCGCAGGTTGGTCATTTCCGGGTTTGAGCAAGCCGGGGGCCGGAAGGCCCCCGTTTGATCGCGCGCAACAGTCGCTTTACCAAGATAAACAAGATTTCACGGTGGCACGATTGCCAGCGCCGGCAAAAAGCCGTTAGATCCCCCCTTTCCCCTAATTTCAGGTGAGTTGATTCGCCATGTTTGACTGGATTTACAGCCCGGAAGCCTGGATCGCCCTGGCGACCCTGACCTCCCTCGAGATCGTTCTGGGTATTGATAACATCATCTTCATCTCCATCCTGGTGTCCCGACTGCCCGAGCGTCAGCGGGATCTGGCCCGCCGTCTTGGCCTGGGCCTGGCGATGCTGACCCGTCTGGCCCTGCTGTTCTCCCTGACCTGGGTGATGGGGCTGACCGACCCGATGTTTGAGGTGCTGGGCCAGGGGATCTCCGGTCGTGACCTGATCCTGGTGGGCGGGGGCCTGTTCCTGCTGGCCAAGGCCACCCACGAGATCCACAACAGCCTGGAGGGTGAACCGGAGGAGCAGGGCGCCAGTGGCGCTGCCAGCATGGGGATGATCCTGGTGCAGATCGCCCTGCTGGACGTGGTGTTCTCCCTGGACTCCGTGATCACCGCCGTGGGCCTGGCCGACCAGCTGATGGTGATGGCCATTGCCATCGTCATCGCGGTGGGCGTGATGCTGTTCTCCGCCAAGGCGATTGGTGAGTTCGTCGACAACCACCCGACGGTGAAGATGCTGGCGCTCTCCTTCCTGGTGCTGGTGGGCATGACCCTGATTGCCGAAGGCTTCGACGTCCACATTCCGAAAGGCTATGTCTACTTTGCCATGGCCTTCTCCGTGGCGGTTGAGATGCTCAACCTCAGGCTGCGCAAGAAACGCACCGAGCCGGTGAAGTTGCGAAAAGCGATGGAAGAGGAAGAGGTTTGAAGAAAGGCGCCCGCAAGGGCGCCTTTCTTTTTCGTCGCTCTGTCGCCGAGGAAAATTCCGTCTCCTGGCCGTCAGGGCACGACGACTATCCCAATGCGGTTTTTGTGCTCAAGTTACTGGAATGTAGCCAAAAAGGCGGCGATGATGAGGCAACACACTGGCGAGGAAGGTGACCATGTTCAAGGACTATGCGCGATTGACGCTGTTTTTCTGCTGCGTGCTGGTCGGGGTGCAGATCCCCGGCGTACTGACCCTGTACCAGCAGCGGCTCGACGCGCACCTGAACGAGGCCCAGCAAGCGCTGGGGGGCTTTGAGCAGACCGCCCGGCGCCACTTTGACGGTGACCTTCAGGCGTTGGTCAGTCACTATCGGCGCAGCCCGGACCCGGTGTTCCGCCAGGACGCGGATTCGGTGGCGGCGATCGTGGAACGGGTCACGATGCTGACCGACGAGCAGCGTGCCATGGCCGGCGGTCAACTGGCCCAGCTGTGGCACCTGATCGGCTTTGCCGACCCCCAGTTGCGCCAGGATACCCTGGATAACTATCGTTACCAGGTGCAACTGACGCCCACCGCCATCGGCTGGGGGCTTGGCGTGGCGCTGCTGTTGAGCGTGCTGGTTGAATTGCTGCTGACCCTGTTGCTGCCGCGTCGTCGGGAGCGGCGAGTACACGTTGCCCGCCGGGCCTGATGTGCCGGAAGTGGCTTTGAGATGACCCCATTGGAATAGGAGTGAACATGGCACCACGATGGCAATGGCTGACCCTGATAGGCGTACTGCTGGCGACCGTACTGGTGGGCCGGGCACTGGCTGAGGACGCGGACACCCCACTCACCAAAGAACGCTACCTGGCGGAGCAGGCGCCCGAGGTGGCGGTGATCACCCCCGAGGCGTTGCGGGCCAGGCTGGCGGCAGGCGAGTCGCTGACGGTGCTGGATGTGCGCACCCTGTTTGAGCGTGAAAAAGGGCGCACCATCACCGAAGGGGAGGTGCACATCCCCCGTGGATTCCTCGAGTTCAAAGCCTGGGACAAGCTGCCCAGGGATCGCCCCATTGTGGTCTATTGCGGAACGGGCGCCCGCAGCCGGCTGGCGGCGGACACCCTGATGGCGATGGGCTGGCAGAACGTGGTCAGCCTGGAAGGGGGGATCACCGCCTACTACGAATCCGTCGGCGAGGAGTGCGGCTGCGTCGATCTGCCCTTCTGAGGCGCTACCGCTTTTCCTGCATGTTCCAAAGTACAGACTGCCCCTCCCCCATCACGGTGGAGGGCAGTTTGCCATCCCACTGCTGGGCTTTAACGTACTCCACCAATCGGGCGCTGTTGGCCAACGCTTCGGCTTTCAGGCGCATGGCCTCCGCTTCGGCGGCGCCGGTCAGGCGGATCGCCTCGGCCTGAGCCTGGGCTTCGGTGATGATGGCATAGGCGGCACCGTCGGCACGGGCCTTTTCCGCATCCCGCTGGGCTTCCGCGGTGTTGACCTCGCGCTGGGCCTCCAGCTTCTGACGTTCGAGCTTATGCATCTCGGCGGCCGCCAGGTTCTTCTCGGTCTGCTTGATCTCAATGCTCTGCAGGTATTTGGCGGGCAGGATCAGGTTTTCAATCTGGACGCTGTCGAGTTTGACCGGAAACTCCCGCATCGTTTCCAACAGTTCGGCTTCGATGTCGGCGATCACCTGTCCCCGGGTCTGGATGATCTGTTCCGCCTTGTACTTGGCCAACGCTTCTTTGGCGGCGCTGCGCAGGCGCGGATCGAGGATGCGACTCTCAAACTGGTCGAGCCCGCCATAGAGCTTAAACAGGTCAAAGGCTTCGGCCCGGTTGACGGTCCAGTTCACCGACACTTCGGCCTCAACCGGCATCTGCTCATGGGTGGCCGCTTTCAACCGTTCCTGGTTTTTGCGGGTGCGGATCTCGAGCTCTTCCACGGTGTCGGCAAAGGGGATCTTAATGTGCAGCCCGGGGTTAACCTGTTCTTTGGCCTCGCCAAAGCGTTTAACGATGCCAACGTGGCCCTCATCAATGGTGTAGAAGGCGGCACCCGCGCTGGCCAGCACGGCGATCACCAGGATCAGCGGGAGGATAAAGGCCAGTTTGCGGCCGGTGTTGCGGTTGTTCAGTTCCATAAACCTGGGCACTCCTGAGTGGGATAAAGGGCTTTTGTCTGGGCGGGCCTTGGGATTGGCTGGCGGGGGTTGGTACACTGGGCTTTTTCCCCAAGGAGCATGCGGCCATGCAAGGCACCCTGTCCAAGATGGCGATTCGGCTGGAACAACCGGCTCAGTACGAACTGAAAGTGGGCGAGCAGCGCTTGCCACTCAATCCCCTGATTGGCCAATCCCTGACCCTGAATTTCACCGGCAACATCTACTGTGACGCTTGTGGCCGGAAAACCAGCAAAAGCTACTCACAGGGCCACTGCTTTCCCTGCATGAAGAAACTGGCCCGCTGCGACATGTGCATCATGAAGCCGGAAACCTGTCACTTTGCCCGGGGCACCTGCCGTGAGCCGGAGTGGGGTGAAACGCACTGCATGATTCCCCACTTTGTCTATCTCGCCAACACCTCCGGACTGAAAGTGGGGATCACCCGCCATAGCCAGGTGCCGACGCGCTGGCTTGATCAGGGCGCCACCCAGGCGCTGCCGATTCTGAAAGTCGCGACCCGGCAGCTTTCCGGCCTGGTGGAAGTGGCGTTGGCCAAGCTGGTGGCGGACAAAACCAACTGGCGGGCGATGTTGAAAGGCGATGGTGAGTCAATCGATCTGAAAGCGGAAGCGGCCCGCCTGCTGCCGGCCATCGAGGAGAAACTGGCGGAACTGGGCAGCCAGTTCGGTGTGGACGCCATTGAACGGCTGGATGAGACGGTGGTGGATATTCGCTATCCGGTGGATCACTATCCCGGCAAGATCGCCTCCCACAATTTCGACAAGGTGCCGGAGGTGTCCGGGGTGCTGCTGGGCATCAAGGGCCAGTACCTGATTTTCGACACCGGCGTCATCAACATCCGCAAATTTACCGGCTACGAAGTGGCGGTCAGTCATGGCTGAGCAACCCACCCTGTACGTGGACGCCGATGCCTGCCCCAAGGTGATCAAGGAGATCCTGTACCGGGCGGCGGACCGCACCGGTCTTGCCCTGTTGCTGGTGGCGAATCAGCCGCTGTCGGTGCCGCCCAGCCCGCACATTCGTACCCTGCGGGTGCAGGCAGGTTTTGATGTGGCGGACAACGAGATCGTACGGCGGGTTAAAGCCGGGGATCTGGTGGTCACCGCCGACATTCCCCTGGCGGCGGAAGTGATCGAGAAGGGCGGGGTGGCGCTCAACCCCCGTGGCGAGCTGTACACGGTGCACAACATCCGGGCCCGGCTCAATATGCGCGACTTTATGGACACCCTGCGCTCCAGCGGCGTGCAGACCGGCGGGCCACCGCCCCTGTCGCAAACCGAGCGGATGGCGTTCGCCAATGCGCTGGATCGCTACCTGGCCAAAGCCCTGCGATCGGGCACCCGTTGATGGCCAAGCCCAATAAAAAGGGCCCCGGCACCACGGTAAGCGTCAGCTGTGCCCGCTGCCGGGCGCCGCTGTACCGCTACCGCAAAGGCGGCAAAGGGGCGCTGGTGAAATGCTTCAAGGAACGCATTGCCGAAGACTTTACCTCCGAGCCGGGGATCTGCCCCGGCTGCGGCAGCCAGTTTGCCCGGGATCATTAGACCACTACATTATCTTTTAGGGGATAAGAATGAGTGAGTTAGCCAAAGCGGTTGGGCAAAAACTGCGTCAGCAGCGCAAGGCTGCTGGGATTTCTCAAGAAAAGCTGGCCAACCTCGCAAAGGTCGATAGCAGCTATGTCGGACGCATAGAGCGAGGTGAAGTTAACTTAACTCTCGACATGCTCTACAAGCTCGCAGAGGTGATTGGTTGCGATGCCAAAACACTGCTGCCGTAAGTTCTGGCCGGTATAACTCCCACCGAATC
>CAZWED010000245.1:0-5323 GCA_964632645.1 uncultured Ferrimonas sp.
CGGGCAGCGGGTCTGGGCCCGATCCAGCATCGGCTGGTTGATGTCGAGGCCCGCGCATTGGTAGCCCAGATCCAGAAAGTGACGGATATGGGGACCGGTGCCACAGGCCAGATCCAGATGGTTACGACCGCCATTGCCAAAGATGCGGTGCAAGCGATCGATGCAGCGACTTTGGGCGTGGTAATCGATATCGGCACACATCAGATCGTAGTAGCCGGAAAGGTCGGTATAGAGGGGGGCGGCGGACATGCTGGCCAACTGAAAAGGAAAAATCGGTGGCGCATAGTACATCCGCTCATCGGTTGTACAAAGTGAATTCGTCCGCCCGGGATCCCCCCATTTATCCCCTGCCCTGACGCCGGGCAAACGGCACGGCATCAAGGGCTGACGCTGACGCGGGAGAACTCATTGATGAAGCGTCGCCCGGCCTTATCAGGGGGTGTCGGAGCCGGCCTTTTCGGACGGAGGTTGTATCAGGGTGGCCAGCCCAACCAAAATCGGCGTCGCGTAATCAAAGAAGTGTTTAAAGCCGGCGCACAGGTAGTTGAGCCCCAGCTCCCCGTCGGGGGTTCTCAGCAGCCGATTCTTCGGGCACTCCCCCCAACACAGTTTCAGGTGCGGGCATTGCCGGCAGTAGTTGGGCAGGCTGTCGCGCTTGGACATGCCAAACGCCTCCTGGCGCACGGACAGCGCCATGTCGCTGAGCGAACCCGTCCGGATGTTGCCGAGCTTATATTCGGGGTAGACAAAGTGGTCGCAGGAATAGAAATCGCCGTTGTGCTCGATGGCCAGGGCTTTGCCGCAGAACTCCGACATGACGCAGATCTGCGCCGGTTTGCCCATCACCTGGGCCAGTGCGGTTTCAAACAGGTTGACCATCACCCGGCCCAGATCATGGTTGATCCACTCCTCAAAGATCGCCGCCAGAAAGCGGCCCCAATCGAGCGGATCCACCGACCAATCGGTGACCACGGACATCGGGTGGCCCGGGGAGGCGTTCTCGCTGCCAATCACCGGCACCGTGGCGTCGTCGAAGAACTGGGGCGCCTGCGTTTTAAACTGCCTGGGCTCAACGCAGGGGGTGAACTGGATGTAGGTGACGCCCAGCTCGTGGACCAAGAAGCGGTAAACCTCCAGGGGGTATTTGGCGTTGTGGCGATTCACCGTCACCAAGGCATTGAACCTGACCCGGTGCGCCTTCATTCTCGCCACGGCATCCATCACCCGCTGAAAGGTGGGTTTGCCGCTTCGGGTAACGCGGTAGCGATCGTGAATCGCCTCTGGCCCGTCAATGGACAGGCCCACCAGAAAATCGTGCTGTGCCAGAAACTGGCACCACTCATCGTTGAGCAACAGGCCGTTGGTTTGCAGGTCGTTCTGGATGGTTAACCCGGCGCGCCGGTGCTTCGCCTGCAAGCGGACAATCTTTTTGAAATAGTCGAGCCCCAATAACGTCGGCTCGCCACCCTGCCAGGAAAAGACGACCTCCTCCCCATCCTGACTGTCGATGTAGTCCTTGATGTATTGCTCCAGCAACTCATCACTCATCTGAGGCTGCCTGGGCTGGTGCAGCAACGCCTCTTTATGCAGATAGAAGCAGTATTGGCAGTCGATGTTGCACTTGGCGCCACCGGGCTTCGCCATCACGTGGAAGCGTCGCCGATAGCGGGGTGTCTGACTGTCGTCCCTTTTGGCCGTCACCAGTGGGGTGGTGGCTAAGCGGGTGGTGTCGCGCGTGAGCTTGCTGTTCATAGGGCCCTGGGCATCCGGTAAGAAAAACTGAGGGTGAACCCCGTCACCCTCAGCCGTTGTTACGAAAGCGCCTCACTGCTGCGTCTTTCTCATCGCGTCTTCAATGACTTCGGTCATATCAAAGGTTTTGCCGCCTTGGGTGGGCGGATACTCCACCATGCTTTTCACGTGCTCCTGCATCATTTCGCTGATGGGAGCGAGCAACCAGGACATCTTCTGCACCAGGTGGCCGTTGGCATCCACCGAGTCGTAGCTCTCGAAAGGATCGGCCCGCAGGTTGTACACCTTCGGCTTGGAGAGCGGCACCAGGTTGTCGTAGTAGTGCTCAGCAATGGCAAAGTGGAACTTCCAGGGGCCAACCCGGACGGCGGACAACTGGCCTTCGAAGTAGTAGAAGATGGAGTCGCGGGCGGACTTGTCGGTTTCCGCTTTCCAGTAGCTCAGGTTATTGACGCCATCGATGTACTGCTTCTTCTCCTTCTTCATCTTTTCGGCCACATCCTCGACGCCGGCCGCCGCAGCCAGGGTGGTGAACAGGTCCTGGTGGCCCTGGATGCCATTGAGGATTTGCCCGGCAGGAATCACTCCGGGCCAGCTGACCATCGCCGGCACCCGAACCCCGCCTTCATAGGTGGTCATCTTTTCACCGCGGAACGGCGTTGTCCCGCCGTGGGGCCATGAGGAGTGCTCGGGGCCGTTGTCGGTGGTGTAGACGATGATGGTGTTCTTGCTGACGCCGCGTTTTTCCAGCTCTTCCAGCAGGAAGCCGATGTCCGAATCGTGCTGCAACATGCCGCTGCCGTAGAAGTCGTAATCGCTGGTGAGATGCTCGGCGGCGTAGCGCCACTCGTCGTTAAGACGGGTGTACAGGTGCATTCGGCTGGTGTTGATCCAGGTAAAGAACGGCTTGTCCTCCTTGATGGAGGCGTCGATGAATTTCAGCGCAGCCGGCAGCATCTCCTGCCTGTCGAAATCCTTCATTCGCTCCTGATCCAGAGGCCCGGTATCCGTGCATCGTTGTTTGCCCACGACACCGAATCGCTCATCAACCGTGGTGTCCTCCTCCTCTGTGGCAAAGCAGTGCAGGACGCCACGGGTGCCGAATTTCTTCTCGTACGCTTCGACGGAGCCGGAATAGGCCTCGGCAAAATTGATGTAGTCTCTTTGCTCGTGCTCTTCCTGAGTGTTCAGGTGATAGAGATTGCCAAAGAACTCATCAAAGCCATGGGCCGTGGGGAGGGAGAAGTTGTGGTCACCAAAGTGGTTTTTGCCGAACTGACCGGTGGCGTACCCCACCTCCTTCAGGACTTCCGCCAGGGAGGGGGATTCTTTCTTTAAGCCCAGAGAGTCACCGGGCATGGCCACCGTGGTCATGCCGGAGCGGATGGGATACTGACCGGTAATAAAGGCGGCCCGGCCGGCAGTGGAACTGGGTTGGGCGTAATGATCGGTAAAGCGAATGCCTTCTTGCGCGATCCGGTCGATATTGGGTGTGTGATAACCCATGGTGCCCATGCCGTAGGCGCTGACGTTTTGCCAGCCAATATCATCGCCGAAAATCACAACAATATTGGGTCGATCATCTGCTAGTGCGGCCGTGGATAACGAAGCGCCTATCACTGCCGAAAGGGTCTTGATTTTCATCTACTGCTTGCCTTATGTGATGGAGCGACTTGGCAAGTATAGACAGCGCTCAGGCGACGACCGGATTTTGTCCGGATGGCACTTTATGGTGGCAAAGGGCTGGCTCCCCCTCCTTCCCCTTGGGTTCGGAATTACCGCCGGTTTTTGCGCATTCCGGGCACGCAGCCTGTGGGCAACACCCCTCGAAAGTCCCCCGCATAAGCGCTTGGCGGTGTAAGTGTGCTGGCTTGTGTGTTTGCCAGGGTTAGGGACGTGGTTAGCGGGTGTGGTGTTTGGGGGCTGGCGCTGGCCGGTGGGGGAAAGACGCGATAAGCGATCACTGGTTTGCGACCGGGCTTCCCCTGTTTTGGATAAGCAACAACCTGTTTTTGAGGGCTATTCAAGTTCTGATTCGTGTGCGAGCATGGCGATGTTAGGGAAATGTAAGTCCGGAAGGAGCCATGGTGAAATACGCAACGCGCACGTGCCACGAATGTGGCGTGAAGAACCCCCAACCCCAGATGGTGCGCAGAGAAATCGAGGTGGTTACCGGCTCATCCCAGCGCAAAACCACGGCGGGGCAATGGGCTCAGCTGGCGATGGGGGACGAGAAGGCCGCCAAAGCGATTCGCAACAACATCATCAGCGGCGGGAATAAGCGGGTCTACAAGCGAAAAAGGCAGGTGTGGTACTGCGTGCGCTGCGCGGACCCCGAAGCTCATGAAAGAGACCAGCGCCGAAAGTCGGAACAGGAAGGCAGAGCCAAGTATCGCGCCCTTACTGAGCAATACGACAACGTCGTTGCCCAGCTCGACACGCTGATAACCGCGCAGGGCGAAGACCTTGCGGCAGAGGGGCACACGCAACGCGCCTACGACGCCTTGTGGGCACAGCGAGATAATGCCCGGGAAGCCTACAATGCGCTGGTAGAGGAGCATGATGCGGCCGACAAGGACGCCAGGCCTCCAATCTACAAGAAAGACCAGGCAGCCAAACGTAAGTACGAACAAACCTTCAAAGCGACCGATCAGTACAAAGAGCTGCTGAAAAAGCGCAATGCCCTTGCAGAGGAGCGTAAGCAATACGCGCCCAAGGCCGTTCACACGTCGCCGGTAAAGCGCTCCCGAGGAACCTTTCGCAAATTCAGTACCTGGTTTGGAATTGTGGTTGGCTTACTGATCGTCGTCGCACTCAAGCATGAACCCAAACCCGCCACCGATAAGGAACGTATCCAGGCCGCCCAGGCCTTTATCGGCGTCGGCGCAGACGGTCAGGTGGGCCCCCAGACCTGTCGGGCGCTGGCTGACCACCAACCCGAACGCAAACCCCGCACCTTGGAACGAGCCGGCCTGAAGCGGATTGCTGAGCGCTGTGGTGGGACGTTTTAGGTTTTTGTGGGATCGCCAGAAGAGTCATTGTGAATGGAGCGAGTGATGCGGCCCGATTCAAGGCGATGTTGAACCATACCGATAGTGGTGTGACTCAACGGCATTATCTCCAAGAGCAGAACGTTGAAGATCGGCGTGAAAAATTATGGAGAGTTAGTAAATATTATGAAAGAAAGGTGACAATTTATCTTGATGGTTCTAATTAGCCAAACCCATGTGAAGGAACATTGCGGGAATTGATTTATGGTCGTGAAGCAGAAATTTTTGAGTCGAATAGGCCTCAAATGAATCCCAAAGAAATCATTGAGGCCATGCGATAAAGTTTGGTGAAGAAGCTAGACTCGTTGGGGGAACGTTCTTTCGCCATAATGAGTTTACTTCACCGTTTTCAGATTACACCTAGCCTTAAGAAGACTTACATCTTTTGAGTTTGTATCACGGCACAATTTATTTAAAACCTTTTGTTGAATTTCGGGAGTCCAAAAGATCTTAAGAGATTCTCTTGCTCTAGTAACAGCTGTGTAGAAAATACTATGTGAAACATCATCTTCATTAGCGTC
>CAZWED010000246.1:0-5284 GCA_964632645.1 uncultured Ferrimonas sp.
CGTTAAGGTGCGCGACGGACACACAGGCTCACAGAAACCGCACTCGATGCAGCGATCCACCCAATCGTCCACCACCGCGGCCTGCTTGATTTGCTTGATGTGGACCTCGGCGTCGTCGTTGAGGATCACGCCGGGGTTGAGCAGGCCAGCCGGGTCAAAGGCGGCCTTGATCCGCTTCATCAGGTCGTAGGCTTTCGGGCCCCACTCCAGTTCAACAAAGGGGGCAACGGCCCGTCCGGTGCCGTGTTCCGCTTTCATTGAGCCATCGTATTTGTTGACCACCAGGTCGGCCACCGCCTGCATAAAGCGGTCAAACTGCTCGATGTCGGTTTGCCGGCGGAACATCGGGGTAATGATGAAGTGGAAGTTGCCATCCAGCGCGTGGCCGTAAATCACCCCCTCCGGATAGCCGTGGATCTGGAACAGCTCTGACAGATCCGCCGCGGCATCGGCCAGGTCTTCAACGCGAAACGCCACGTCCTCGATGATCACCGAGGTGCCCTTGGGACGCTCACCGCCGATGATGGGAAACAGGCCGGAGCGCATCGCCCAGTACTGGCCGTACACCAGCGGGTCGGTACTGAACTCAATGGGGCGCAGGGTGTTGATGTGGCTGATGGCGTCCGAGGCCATGCCGGTGAACCGCTGCAGGGTTTCCTCGTCATTGGCCCGGCATTCGACCAGCAGAATGGCGGTGCCCTCCGGCAGTTCCGACAGCCAGTCTGGCATTCCGGCTTTGCCGGTGACCGCCTTAATGGAAGCCCAGTCCAGCAGCTCGGCGGCGGCCACCGCTTCGGTTTTCAGCGGAGGAATGGCGGACGCGGCGTCCACCATATTGTGGAAGACGGCCATGGCGGAGGCTTTAAAGCGGGCCTCCTCAACGGTGCGGTACGTCACCTCTTCAACAAAGGCGAGGGTGCCTTCGGAGCCCACCACCAGATGGGTGATCAGGTCAAACGGGTCTTTGAAATCCACCAGGGCGTTCAGGCTGTAGCCGGTGGTGTTCTTGATGGCGTACTTATGCCGGATCCGCTTCGCCAGCTCGTGGTCTGACTGGGTGGTGGTGGCCAGTTCCGTCAGGGTGGCCATCAGTTCGGGACGGGCCAGAGCAAAGGCCTCCCGGGAGGCGGCATCTGCGGTGTCCAGCCGGGTGCCATCGGCGAAGAGCAGCCTGGCGCTCTCTATGGTCTGGTAGCTGTTCTGCGCGGTGCCGCAGCACATCCCGGAGGCGTTGTTGTTGACGATGCCGCCCACCATGCAGGAGGCGAGGGTGGCGGGATCGGGGCCGATCTTTTTATCAAAGGGCTTGAGGCGGGCGTTGGCCTCGGCACCGATAACCGCCGCACCGAGGGTGACCAACTGGTGATCCTCGCTGATGGTGATCTGGCGGAAGCCGTCGTAGCCCAGCATCACCAGGATGCCTTCTCCAACGGCCTGGCCGGACAGACTGGTGCCCGCCGCGCGGAAGGTGACGGGGGCGCTGTGGCGGCGGGCAACGGTGAGGGTGGCGGCCACCTCGTCGGGGTGATTCACCCGAACCACCAGTTCCGGCACGATGCGGAAATAGCTGCCGTCGGTGGACCAGGCAAAGCGACGAACCGGATCGTTGGTGACCGCGTCGTTGCCCAGTGTGGCGATCAGATCGGCGTGAACCTTGTTGTAGTCAATGGCCATTCCGGCTCCCTATCTCGAATGGGGTGCTCGTTCGACGATAGGAAACGCTGGCGGTCCCGTCCAGTGCGATCAGATCCCGACGATCTGCTCCGGACGTCGGGGCAGGTGCTTGTCCAGCACGTATTCGTCGTAGGCGGCGAGGGCGCGGGTCATCTTGTTCAGATAGCGGTTGGCGGCGGCGCGGCTGCGCTGGGGCTTACGCAGCAGGTTACCCGGGCCGACGTTGTAGTGGGACAGGGCGCAGGCGTAAGGCGCAAACTCCGACTCGCAGAAGCGGGTCTTGTAGTGGGCCAGCACCACGCCGGCGCACAGCACGTTGGTCCGGGGTTCGGAGACGTCGCCGCAGGCGGACTCCCACAGCTCGGGCATGATCTGGGCGGGGCCTATGGCGCCGACCACCGACACCGCGTCATCACGGAAATGGCTCTCAGTGTGGATCAGCGCGGCAATCAACTCCTTGGGCACCCCGGAATAGGCGGCGGACTCCAGAATGTATCCAGCGTAACGTCGGGCTTTGGCCGGGCTCAGTTGGTACGCGTCCACCAGACGCCGCGCGTAGGCGTCCACCTCTTGCTGGGGCGAGAGGGGATCCGCGTTAAAAGCCGGGAGGTCGAGGTCCTGACGACGGGACGACTCGATGGCCGTCTCACCGAGAACGGCATCGCAAAGCAGGGCGGATGCGCCAAGAATGGCGCCACTGGATAATGCTCTAAGGGTCATTTTCATGGCGCGCATTATGCCAGAATTCTGACGCTGCAAGTCTAACGCGTTGTAAAATATGGGTAAAAATCTGGTGTAAATCAGCGGCTACGGCGCCTCATCTTGAACCGCGTTCGCCGCCTGACACATGGCCAGCCAGTAAGGGGGCCGCTGGTGGTGGCGCTGGGCCTGGTGTTCGGCCCGGGTGCCGTGGTGGCGCACCCATTCGCACAGCGCCTTGAAGGCGTTGCTCTGCCAGAAACGGGAATCGGGAACGGGTTCGGTGGGGGCTTGCCGCACCGGCAGGCCAAAAGCGTTACTGAGGGTGTCGAGCTCCCCCGGGGCCAGGTGGCTCAGGTCCATCTGGCCTTTCTGGTCAAAGGCCCACCAGCCCGGACAGGAGGGAAAGTCCTGCGCCAGGTAGGCTTCCCCCACGGCCAGGCTCTCACCGCCAACCGCCTTCAGGTGTGGGCCGTCGGCGGTCACCATGCCTTCATAGTCACCGCCCGCCATTGTCAGCAGGTAGAAACGGTTTGCCATATCCCCTCCGACCCGGAGTGCCCCTACAGCACAGTGTAGGGTGAAATGCCGTTTCAGGTCAGGGAGCACGCGGGCCGAAAGGCGCAAGACAAGAGCGGGTTGAAGGGCATTTGCCGCGTTGGCTGCAAAAAGGCGCACGTGGGATGGAGGCGTTTTGGCCAGGCAGAGGGCAGAAGCTTCGGCGGCGTCACAGCTTCAATGTTGCGGGCTTGGTCGTTGGTTGCAGATGCGTATAGTGGAACGCCCGAATACGCAGGGAATTTCCATGTTCTTCAATAATAAGAAAAAATTAGAGGCCGCCATGGCCCGTTGTGCGGAGTTGGAACAACAGGTTCTGACCCTGGAACAGGCCCGCTCCACGCTCAATAGCCGGCTTGAGGCGAGCGATTCTGAACGGGTCCGAACCGCGCAGCAGCACGAAACCGATGCTCAGTCGATGAGCCTGCTGCTGAGAAGTTACTTTGGTGTGGGCGACGTCCGTCAGACGGTGGCGGATCTGTCCATGGCGATGCTGGCCCAGCGCGAGCAGGTGACCGGTTCTGCCGTGCTTTATGACCAGTCCATTCAGGTGCTGCAACACATCCACGGTGAGTTGGGCCGGGTGTCGAATCAGGCCCAGGCCAGCCTTGAGAGCCTTGCTCAGCTCAAGCAGGCCGCCCGTCGCATTAACGAGTTTGTCGGGGTCATTGGCAACATCTCGGAACAGACCAACCTGCTGGCCCTGAACGCCGCGATTGAAGCGGCCCGGGCAGGGGAGCAGGGGCGCGGCTTTGCCGTGGTGGCCGGTGAGGTCCGGGATCTGGCGGAGCGGGCCAACACCGCCAGCAGCGAGATCAGCCAGCTGATGAGCCGCATCGACGCCGACACCGACTCAACCGACCGACACCTGCACGATACCCACGGCATCTGCCTGTCCCTGGTGAAGGAGGCCGATGAGGGGCTGCAGGCGGTGCAGGAAGCCCTGGCGCTGTCCAAGGAGATGCACGGCGCCATCGAGCGCAATGCGGAGCTCGGCTTTATCGAAACCGTCAAGATGGACCACCTGAGCTGGAAAGCCACGGTGTACCGCGCCGCGGTATCCGGGCAAACCGAAAGTGCCATGGGGGACCACACCACCTGCCGCCTGGGGCAGTGGTATTACTGCGGGGACGGCCGTAAGCATCATGCCGATAAACCGGAGTTCGCGGCGCTGGAAGCGCCCCACAAAGCGGTGCACGAGTTTGGTGTGGCGGCGTTGGATGCGGTGGCGGATGGCCGCCCGGCCGGTGATCTGCTGCTGGCGATGGAGGAAGCCAGCGATGCCCTGATGCAGGGGCTGGACCGTCTGGTACAGAGCTAACCCCAAAGAAAACGGGACGCCTGGGCGTCCCGTTTTGTCTGGCGCGCTGTTCAGAGCGCCAATGTGGAGGTTGAGCGTGTCTGCTCCAAGCTAAGCCTTTATAGCTTAGCCGAACATGATGGCTGCCACCTGTTCATAGCGTTCGGCAAAGTGCACGGCGATGCCCTCTTTCACATAGTCCGGCAACTCATTGAAGTCCCGGCGGTTGGCTTCTGGCAGGATCACCGTGGTGATCTTCTGACGCTTGGCGGAGATCACCTTCTCGCGGATGCCGCCCACCGCCATCACCTGACCCGACAGGCTCAGTTCCCCGGTCATCGCCACGCCCTTGCGCGGCGCCCGGCCCAACGCCAGCGAGAGCAGGGCGGTGGCCATGGTGATGCCGGCGCTGGGCCCGTCTTTGGGCGTGGCACCGTCGGGCACGTGCAGGTGGATGTGGGCGTTGTCGAAGTAGTGAACGGGTGCCCCGAGATAACTCAGGGTGCCCCCTTCGCCAATGCCGGCACTGACGTAACTGTGGGCGATGGTGGCGGACTCCTTCATGACATCGCCCAGCTGCCCTGAGAGGTGGAGGCCGCGACGCTGCTCATGAATGCGACGGGCTTCCACCGGCAGGGTGGCGCCGCCCAGTGATGTCCAGGCCAGTCCGGTGACGATGCCGACGCCGCTCAGCAGGTCTTCCGGCTTGAAGCGGGGCATGCCCAGCATCGGCTCAATGTCTTTCAGCCCGATGCTGGCTTTTTCTGCACCGGTTTCCATCAGGCGCACTACCGACTTGCGCACCAGTTTGGCCAACTGCTTGTCGAGGGCCCGCACCCCGGCTTCCCGGGCGTAGCCGTCAATCACCATCCGCAGGGCCGGATCGGTGATGGTCAGCTGGCGCCGTTTCAGCCCGGCCTTCTTAAGCTGTCGCGGCCAGAGGTGGTGCTTGGCGATGGCCAGCTTCTCCTCGGCGAGATAGCCGGACAGGCGGATCACATCCATCCGGTCCAGCAGGGGCCCGGGGATGCTGTCCAGGGTGTTGGCGGTGCA
>CAZWED010000247.1:0-5269 GCA_964632645.1 uncultured Ferrimonas sp.
CATAGCAGTTCGCGGTGATCGGGCTGGCCATCATGCCCCGGGTGCCGTTGTGGAACGCCCGGGCCAACTGGTACTGGTTGGGGATGGCGTACAGGTCCACACCGTCGGCGTGACAGGTGACGCAGTTGTCGGCGTTGAGCCGGGTGGCGGAGTTGGCCTCGTCGGTACCGATGCCACTGCCGCCTCCCCAGTGCATCGAGTGCACCATGGGACCAAAGCCCGGCGCCGAGTTACCGGAACTGCGGTTCTGACCGTTGTTGTGGCAGGCCACACAATCCCAGCCACCGTTCTGGTAACTGCCGTTCTTGTGATAGTTGGTCTCACTGTTGTGGCAGGTGGTGCAACTGTCGGCGGTCACCGAGTGGCGGCGGTCAAAGGCGCCTACGGCGGTAAAGGTGGGCGCGGTCACCGTCGGGTCCAGCTCGAAGTAGTCGGTTGAGACCACGTCGGAGTAAGTGGTGAAGGACACGCCGTCTTTGCCGTCGTCATCGACCCAGCCAGTCTGCGGGAAGGTCACGCGGGTGCTGGCGAGGAAGTGGCCGGCGGTAAAGTCAGTACCATCACTGCCTTCGGTGGCCAGCAACTGCGCAAAGCAGATGGAACGGGTGCCATCGGCTCGCTCCACATACTGCTCAGTACCACGGCCAATGGCCCGCCCGGTAATGCCCTGGCCATCGTAGCCGTGGATGTAGGCTCCGGCGTAGGTGAGTTCATGGGCGACATACATCTGGCCGATGTTGAGCTGGGTTTCGGTCTCTCCCTCTACCTTAAACAGCTTCAGGTCGGTACACACCGCTCCGTTGCCGGCATCCCACACCACGTCTGGATCCCAGTAGGGGGCAGAGGTGGTGGTGTAGTGGCCCTGGCGAAGGGCATCGATTTCGGCCAGTGCCGCCTTGTTGGCGTGGATGGCGCGAATGTCGAAGCCCGGATCCGTATTGGGGCTCATCGGCCCGACCGGAGCTCCCGGGTTGTGACAGTCCACGCATCCCGGCCCGGCCAGGCTGGTGTTGATGGGCGCGCTTTCGTGGCAGGTGGCGCAGTTGAGCACGGTAAAGTCGCGCTCAAACCCTTTCGCCGCGTGATTCACGTGGGCGATGCGGGACAAGGTGTTGGTGGCGTAGCCGCCGTTCTCATCCGCCCGGGATACCGAGTTGTGGCACACCAGGCAGCCGCCCACCAGATCGCCCTCGCCCTGGAGATCCATGGCGCTGTAACTGGCATGGCGGCGCGAGCCGGTGGCGTAGTCCACGTGGCAGGCATTGCAGGTGCTGTCGCTGGTGGTGTGGGTGCCTTCCGGCTTATCCACCACCAGCGGCCGGGAGCGCATGATCGGTCCGGACGACGCCCCGACCCGCAGCCACAGCAGTCCCTCTTCCCCGGCACTGACGTTCGCCATCGGCAGGGTAAAGGTGTACTGCCCGGGCTCACCCATCTCCAGAGTGGCGCCTTCGGTGGACAGCGAACCGTAACCGCCCAGGCTTCCCTCATCGCTGCGACTCAGTACGAAGCCCCGGTCAGTCCAGGCGGCGAATTTCCCCTCCACCGCATCCAGACCCACCACGAGGGTGCCGTTCTGGTCTGTCACCTCAAACTCATACACCACCTGTCCCTCCTCAACCGCAAAGTTAAGCAGAGCCACCTGGGTGGACTCGGTGACCTCCACCGTTGGCGGAGGGGTTCCGGGTCCCGGGGGGCCCGGTTCACCCGGTTCGCCCGGCGCGCCGTCTTTTCCATCGTCCGCACAGCCCGCCATGGCCAGGGCGGCAGCCACCAACAGTGCAAGGTGAGGCTTCCTGAATTGTTTCATCATCACTCCCATTATTTTTTTCAAGGTGCATCTGCACCCGTTCAAGACCATATCGATAGGGTCGTCTTTGGGAGGTGAGTCAGTTCACCAAACTTGCTGAAAAAATCCAAACAGCCTTTTTGTCCTAATCAAAGCCCAAAACCGGTGCAATCGTTCAATCCGGATCGTCGTACGGATTATTTGTTTGAGCATCACGATTTTTTAAGCGCATTCGCCTTTTCCATTTTTGCCTTATTTCCTCGCTATGGAATCCAGGCTTCCAATTGATGCAACACTGTTAAATTAAAATTAATATCAGCGACGACTATTCATAACAGAATACTTTCCCAATTTTGATCACCTCGTTTTTTCTTTCCTTGCCAAGATAGAAATGGCGAAGTGATTCACTTAAACGTTGATCCGGTTATCCCGAATTCACAACTCGGCGTCGCTGAACTAATTTCCCTGTAAAAAAGAAAAAGCCACACCGAAGTGTGGCTTTGATTTCCAGTATCTCAGTACTGGTATTGAGGCGCGTCCTTGCGATGAGCTTCCTTTATTTACGATTAATGGCAGCTCTCACACCCTTTATTCGGGTCGTGTTCCTCGTGAGTAACGTGGCAATCGGTACATTCCATCATGCCGGCATGGTCAGCATGCACACCGCCAAGGGCAGCGAGATCGCCATGACAGTCGACGCAGGTCTGATTCTCGTGCGCCAGATCCGCCGAAGGGGTCCCCTCTTTGTGGCAGCTTTCGCATCCGGCCATCTCAGTGTGGCTGTCCGCAATGGGGGCGGCCGCCAGACTCATCGGCAGCATCAGGGCAAGCAGTGCAATCCGTATTTTCACAAAGGCTCCTTAGTCTCGGGATCAGGCTACGGTCATCTGACCGGCGTAAAGAATGAAGTGGCGCAAGGCAAATACGCCGGTCAGGCTGAGCAGGCAGAGTGCCGCCACAAAGCCGGATTTGGCGGTCAGGCGCTTGGGCAGCGTCCACTGCAGGATCCAGGGCAGCACCATGCCGCAGAACACCACCAGCACCCAGAACACGGCAGACCAGAACTCGCCCATCAGGGCAACACGGGCCGCTTCCGCACTGGAACCACCGGCAAACACCAGCCCCAGGAAGAAGGCGATAAGCAGGAAGATCTCCGTCATCAGCACCGGCTTTTCCAGGGTGTGAACAAAGTGAATGTCCTGGCTGTGGGCGGACTCCTTAAAGCAGACCAGGCTGAATAGAATGGTGGCCGCCGCACCGGATGAGATCCCGGAGACCAGGAACAGCACCGGCAACACCGGGTTGTTGAGCAGCGGGAAGCCCTTCAGCGCCGACAGCAGGAAACCGGTGTAGGCTCCAAGTGCGACAGCCAGCAGCATCAGGACCCACTGCATGGCGCCCTCGGCCTGCTTGATCAGGTTGAACACCCTGCCCAGCCAGGGCAGCTTGCGGCCGAACACCATCAGCGGCTGGTGGAACAGGGCCGCCATGTAGAGGAACAGCACGACAATGTAGACCGAAAGGACCATCACCCCCCAGAACATCACCGAAGTGGGGTTCCAGTAGATCATCATCTTCCAGAACTCCAGCGGCTTGGTCAGGTCGATGATCAGGATCCCAAGGCCCAGAATCACCGCCAGCGGCGCAATCAGCGCCATCGCCTTGATGATGCCGCTGTCGGCCACCACCTGCCCCTGGTACTCCCGGTAGCGCTTCACCGCCATTGCGATCATCACGGCACCGGCGGAAACCCCGGCCAGGAACAGGTAGATGGCGATGGGCCAGGGCCACACCATGGTATCGAAGTGCAATACCGCATTAATGGACGGGCTCATCAGATCACCTCCCCTTTGCCATGAGGCACTTTGTACAGCTTGGGCCGGGTGCCGAGATCGACCTTATCGCGATAGGTCTGGCGTGCCCGCAGCAGTTGGACGATGGCGCTGTTGGGATCGTTCAGATCGCCAAAAGTCAGCGCCTTGGTGGGGCAGGCTTCCACGCAAGCGGGCAGACGGCCCTGGGCCAGCCGGGTCTTGCGGCAGAAGTCGCACTTGTCCACGGCCTTGGTGACCGGGTCGACATAGCGCACACGGTAAGGGCAGGCGGCGATGCAGTACTGGCACCCGACGCACTTGTTCGGGTCCACGTCCACCACCCCGTTCTCATCCCGGAAGCAGGCGCCGGTGGGGCACACCGCAATGCAGGCGGCCGTCTCGCAATGGACGCAGCTCTTGCGGTCGAAGCGGTAGTGGGTGTCCGCCCCTTCCCCAAAGGGACCGGTTCGTTCCAGAGTCAGGCGGGTGACGCCTTCAGGCACCTGATTCACCTCGCGACAAGCCTGGGCGCAGGCCTCGCAACCGATGCAACGAGTCTGGTCGAAGGCCATTGCCAGGTTACGCTGGCCGGGCGTCGCGCTGCTGCAGCCACTGAGGCTGACCACCGGTATCGCCAGGGCACCGGCGGTGAGAAAACGTCGTCTGGACAGGCTCATCATTTCACCTCCGCCGGGATCATGCTGCTGTGGCACGCCACGCAGGTTTGGGTTCTGGACCGCTCAGTCAGGTCCTGCATCGGGTCTGTGGCGGGGTGCAGCTGGTGACAGGCAGCACAGCTCAGCCTGGCCACGTGCACATCGTGCGTCCACTCTGCTGCCCGCAATTTGGCGGCACCGTGACACCGTACACAGCGGGCGTTCTGCTCTGCGGCCGGGGTTTTACTGTCCTTACCGAAATAGGTCAGTGCCGCTTTGTTGCGGGGGTGACCATCCTGTTCACCGTGGCAACGTGTGCAGCTCAACCCTTCGCTGCCGATCTGACTGTGACGCCCCTCCATGGTGCCGTTCCGTTTGTGGCATCGCATGCAGGCGTCATCCGAGGCGAAGGCCGGGCCCGACAGGCCCAGCACCGCCAACAACGCAAAGAAAATGGTTCTGCTCATCTCATCCTCAATCCAGTCAAAAAGGCGCCGTCATGAACGGCGCCTTTGATTTACTCAGTGGCCAAGGGCTTTCTGCTGAGCCTGATGGGCCTCTTCCACCTGCTCTTCTTTTTTGAAGTATTCATAGGCCCCTACCACCAGAGCAGAGATCAAATAAGGCACGCCAATAAAAAGAACAAAGAAAAGGAAAAGATAAGGAACCACAACAGATAAGAAAGTACCGAAGCTCATAGTAACCTCCTGGTTATCAGGGGACCCTCTACGGGAGTATTCCCAATCCCCGAGTCCATTATTAGGGTCAGTACGAACCTGTTAACTTGATCTCGATCAGCAATATTCCCTCACTGAAAAATCGAGTTTTAAAAACAAGAAAGCCATTCCAATTACATTATCGCCAAAGCTCATATTCCAATTTACAAATCAGTAAGCCCCAAACCGGAATTGCAGATTCGGGAATTTTGGACAAAATGTAACAAGGTTTGACGCAACATCATGTTAACCACGGAAAATGAATGAATTTATTTGTCCGTGGGCCTAGGAAGT
>CAZWED010000248.1:0-5263 GCA_964632645.1 uncultured Ferrimonas sp.
GGTTCGGTTTTGGCCACGGCGATCTGGTCCAGCACCGAGGGGTACACCTTGGCAACGCGGAACTGGGTGATGTCACCACCGTACTCGTGCAGACGCTTGGCGGCCCAGGGTGAGGTAACACTGCGCAGATAGCGCTTGGGCACGCCGTACTCTTTCTCGAGGATGTCACCGTCCTCGTCCATGTCGAACAGACTCAGCGGATGGTCATTCACCGGACTGCGTACGCCGTTGGCGGTCAGTACGTAGATCGGGATGCGGGTCATCAGCTTTTTCAGCTTCTCGGCCAGGGAGGACTTACCGCCCCCCACCGGGCCGAGCAGGTAGAGGATCTGTTTGGACTCTTCCAGCCCCTGTGCCGCGTGCTTGAGGTAGGCCACGATCTGCTCAATCGCCTCCTCCATGCCATAAAACTCGGCAAAGGCGGGGTAACGGGAGATCACCCGGTTGGAGAAGATGCGGGAGAGCCGGGGCTCAAGCGCGGTGTCGATCATTTCGGGTTCGCCGATGGCCATCAACAGGCGCTCGGCGGCGCTGGCGTAGGCGGCGCGATCGGTTTTGCACAGCTCCAGAAACTCCTGGATGCTGTACTCCTCGTCGCGAGTTTGTTCATAGCGATGTTGATAATGCTCAAAGATGCTCATGTGTCACCCCCCAAAAGTCGCCAATGCCACGGGCCGCGGCTGAGTTAAATTGCGCTACCTCCTCGTAAGCGTAGACCGATTATCCCTAACCTGTTCACTACGAAAGCAAAACCGGTCAGTTCTTCTCAGCATTTCTTCAGCTTAGCTGAGCAAAGCGGTGACCGTATGCCTCCCTAGTAGACCCTCTTGTACGGTGAGATATTGCAATCAGATTACCCGGTGCGATTCGGGGGGCGGGAAGCCGTTAAGGCAGAGGGGGACGAATCGGAGTAACAAAAAAGGAGGGCCGAAGCCCTCCTTTTCTCAGGTCAAACCGGGTTGCCTATCAGGCGAAGTTTTCGTTAACGAAATCCCAGTTCACCAGGTTCCAGAACGCGTCCATGTAGGTCGGACGGGCGTTGCGGTAGTCGATGTAGTAGGCGTGCTCCCACAGGTCGACGGTCAGCAGCGGGGTAACGCCGTCGTCGGTCAGCGGGGTGCCGGCGTTGCTGGTGTTTACGATGGCCAGAGTGCCGTCAGCCTTTTTCACCAACCAGGTCCAGGAGGAGCCGAAGTTGTTGATGGCGGAATCGGTGAACTGGGCCTTGAACGCTTCAAAGGAACCGAATGCGCTGTTGATGGCATCCGCGATGGCACCGGTCGGGGCGCCGCCACCGTTCGGGGACAGGCAGTGCCAGTAGAAGGTGTGGTTCCAGATCTGGGCAGCGTTGTTGAATACACCACCGGTGGAGGTCTTGATGATCTCTTCCAGGGACTTGTCAGCCATGTCGGTGCCTTCAACCAGGCCGTTCAACTTGGTGACGTAAGTCGCGTGGTGCTTGCCGTGGTGGAACTCCAGAGTCTCGGCAGAGATGTGGGGCTCCAGTGCGTCTTTTGCGTACGGCAGTGCAGGAAGTTCAAACGCCATTGCTCTTCTCCATTGAATTTAGAGGTGTGTTATTCCGTGTGCTGGGGGTCATTCTAACGGAGGAAAAGGTGAGGTGCATCAACTTCTCAATCGAGCCAATTGTGGTTGGTTAAAAATTTAGCCATAGAAATAATGGTGTTTTGTCCCTTGCCCCGTTGGCTTAGAATGGGGGCAGGTCCACAACCCTAGAGACAAACGTATTCATGGATACCGTAGAAAAGATCAAAAGCCAGATCGCTGAAAACCCTATCATTCTGTACATGAAAGGGTCTCCCAAGCTGCCGAGCTGTGGCTTCTCCGCTCAGGCTGCCCAGGCGCTGATGAACTGCGGCGAGCAGTTTGCCTACGTGGATATCCTGCAGAATCCTGACATCCGCGCTGAACTGCCGGCCTATGCCAACTGGCCGACCTTCCCGCAGCTGTGGGTGGACGGTGAACTGATTGGCGGCTGTGACATCATCATGGAGATGTTCCAGAAGGGCGAACTGCAAGCCCTGATCAAGGAAACCGCCGCCAAGCAGGCTGCTGCGGAATGATCCCTTCCCTGACGGGAAAAAGAAACGGCGCCAGAGGGCGCCGTTTTTTTATCGGGTTTTGCCAGTATCGGCTCAGCGGCTGCCTTTGAGGCGAACCGCTTGCAGGTGCAGCATTTCGGTGGCCAGGGTGGCGCCGGCCAGGGCCGTCAGATCGGCGTGGTCGTATGCCGGAGCCACTTCCACCAGATCCATGCCAACGATGTTGAGCCCTTTCAGGCCACGCAGGATCTTCATCGCCTTGTCGGAGGTCATGCCGCCGCACACCGGAGTGCCGGTGCCCGGTGCAAAGGCGGGGTCCAGGCAGTCGATGTCGAAGGTCAGGTAGATCGGCTTGTCGCCAACACGGGCACGAATCGCTTCAACAATGGCGTCGGCACTCATGTCGTTGGCGGCATCCGCTTCAATCACCGCGTAGCCGTGGTTTTCCCGGGTGTACTCGGTGCGAATGCCGATCTGAATGGAGTGGGCCGGATCCACCAGGCCCTCTTTGGGCGCGTGGTAGAACATGGTGCCGTGGTCGTAACGGCCACCGGCGTGATAGGTGTCGGTGTGAGCGTCGAAGTGCACCAGTGCCAGCTCGCCGTAGTGCGCCGCGTGGGCGCGAAGCAGGGGCAGGGTGATGAAGTGGTCGCCGCCGAAGGTCAGCAGGGTTTTGCCCGCCTTAATCAGCTGGTCCGCGTGGGCGGTCAGGCGGGTCATCATCTGCTCACTGTCGCCGCAATCGAACACCAGGTCACCGCAATCCACCATCTTCAGCTGCTCGCGCAGATCAAAATCCCAGGGCCAGCGGCAGCCCTCCCACGCCAGGTTGACGGAGGCTTTGCGCAGCGCTTCGGGTCCCTGGCGGGCGCCGGAACGACCGGTTGTGGCCAGATCGAACGGGACACCGGTGATCACCAGGTCGGCGTCTGACTCCGCAGGACGAAAATCCAGCGGTTGGCGCAGAAAGCCGAAGGCGTTGCTGTACAGGGAGTGATCGGGATGGTTGGCGAGAGTGGCCATAGTGCTCCAATTAAGCAGGTTGAGTTGGGGGCAGGTCCCCCGTTAGCGTCGTTAAGCATTGTCCTTCAGGGCTTGCTTCTTGTCACCCATTGCATGATTCAGGCGATGAAAAGCTCGCCGCCAGGTTGATTGGACAGGATCGGGATCCGGTCATAAGGTCAAAGAACCGCCCAAACTGGTGACCGCTTATGCGTTGGTTTCCCCTGCTGATCCTACTCATTGGCTGCAGCGCCAGTGCGCCACCGATGCCCAGCGTGGCGCCGGCGCCTCTGGTGATGGCGTCCGACACCCGTGCCCTGGTGGCGCGCCTGACTGCCGACCTCAATGGCGGCGACCAGGCGCAGCTCAGGGACCTGATCCGTCCCCCTCATCCCCTGGCCCAGTGGGAGCCGGAGCTGAAGGACGACCCAGCCTGGCAGAGTCTGGTCGACCAATGGGTTGAGGAGCTGGTGCTTCATGCCGGCGCCGGTGAGTGGCAGTTCCGCCAGCTTACCGCGATGCCCTCGGGCTGGCGGGCGGAGTATCGGCTGGTGCATGAAAACTTCGCGGTGGAATACTTCTATTTCGACATCCAGGAGGGGCCGGCAGGGGCGGAGGTGTCGGACATGGGCAATCACCTGTTCCAGATGAGCCAGGTGCAGTTGATGGACCACCTCTATCACCAGCTGATGCTCGAGTACGGCGAGAGCGAGCAGCCTTTCGCCCGCTTCTTTGCCTTTCTGCAACCCTATGGCGAGGGGGAGGTTTCCAAGTCGGTGTTCGTCAAAGCCTACCGCGCGTTGCCCGGTGACTTGCAGTCGCACTCCCTGACCCGGGAGCTGGTGCTGCGCGCGCTGAGCGGCAATGAAAGCCAGTGGTACAGCGGGCTGCCCAGCACTATGGTGCTGCGCCTCTACGGTGACGAGTACCGCCTGATGCAGACCAACACCTGCCTCTCCAACCTGGACGCCGACTGCCGTGGCATCTTCCAGCGTCTGCCCAGCACACTGAAAAACGATGTGGCGATGCAGACCGAGATGGGGATCCGGGCGCTGCATCGGGGGGAGCTGGCCGTCGCCCAGGCCCATGCAGATGCGGCGCTGGCGGACAGTCAGGAGTACTTGCCTACCTACTGGCTGAGCTTGCAGGTGGCCCTGGGTCAGGAGAACTATTCCGGTGCCATTGCCAGCCTGGACCGGCTGTCCCGTCACTTCGACCTGCCGCTGGACCGGGAGATCCTGTTTGAGGTGTATCCGGACGCCGGCGCCCGTTTTCTCGCGTCGTCCGATTTCTACCAGTGGGCCAAGGGGCTGCAGGACGAATAACGTCTGACGCCTGGTGCGGAGCCGGCAGAGTGTGAGTCCGGTCACATCGTCGTGCCATTGCCGTCTGCGGCTTCGACATTGGCCGGGGCGGGGATTACAGTTTTGATCAGAGAATCAACTGGATGGAGAGGCTCAATGACACGCCCCTTACGCCCCCTTACCCTGGCACTGGGTGCCGCCCTGCTGCTGGCCGGTTGCGCCGCGCCGGAAGGCTCAATCGAGATGGCGCCGCAACCGCAACCGATCCCTGCCGTGCAAACCGCGCCCGTCACTCTGGTGATGGAGTGCGAGTCGGCCACGGTACCAACCCGCATCGACGGCGACACCGCCTGGCTGTTTCTGCCGGGCCAGACCCTAAAGGCCTCGCGTGCGGTATCGGCTTCCGGCGCCCGTTATGACGCCGGTGACGTGACCTTGTGGCTGAAAGGGGAGGAGGGGCTGCTGATCCAGCCTGGCCAACCGGACCAGCACTGCCGCAACAATCGCCGGGCGGCCATCTGGGAAGGCGCAAAGCTGGATGGCATGGATTTTCGCGGCATCGGTAATGAGCCGCCGTGGATCCTGGAGCTGTGGCCGGAAGAGGTGGTGCTGAAAACCGGCTATGAACAGCAGCGGCGGGCCTGGCCGCGTCCTGAACCGGTCACTCTGGAGCGGGCCAGCCGCTTCGACCTCGGTGATGGCGTCTCCGTTGTGCTGGAGGGCAAAGCCTGCGCCGACACCATGAGCGGGGAAGGGTTTGAAACCACGGTCACCGTCACCGATGGCGGGCGCACCTATTCCGGATGCGGTCGCGCCCTGCATTAACCGCTCTGAGACAGACAATAAAAAAGCGCGCCGGAGGGCGCGCTTTTTTTGCCATTGCCAGACTCAGAA
>CAZWED010000249.1:0-5241 GCA_964632645.1 uncultured Ferrimonas sp.
GTCAATTGCCCAGCAAAGTGTGCTTTTTCCGTCCGAGTTCACAGTTTCTCTCCACTGCTTATCAAGCCAGTAACGAATGTTGGCCACATCGCACATTGATTTTATCAAACGAGTGTTCGAAGTTTGACCAGGATCACATAACAACAACATGGAGATAACAAGATGCGGGAGAAGCGCTCCTGGTTACTGCCGACCCTGTTGGCGTCAGCGGTAGCCATCAACCTGGCCGGGTGCGGCAGCGACGATGACGTCGCCGTAACCACGCCCCCCCCGACGACACCGCCCACCGAGCCGGAAGGCCCGACCTTCCCGGACGGCGCCATCATGATCAGCACAGAGGGCAACCTCGGTGCCAACATCACCGAAGCCTTCATCAATGCCCAGAGCGGCGACGTCATTGTCCTGCCGGAGGGCGAGTTCAAGCTGGACCGCACCCTGCTGTTTGACGGCGATGCCGACGGTGATGGCGTGTTCGCCAAGAACGTCACCATCATGGGCTACGGTCAGGACAAGACCATTCTGGACTTCTCCGAAGCCGCATCCGGCGACGGCATCTTTGTCCAGAACGCGGTGAACATCACCATTCAGGACATGTCGGTCAATGAGGCCAACAACAACGGCATCAAGCTGAAAAACTCCAACGGCATCATTCTGCGTCGACTCGCCACCATCTGGGCCGGTGAACTGAACGAAGAGAACGGCGCCTACGGCCTCTACCCGGTGGAGTGTGAAAACATCCTGATCGAAGACACCTACGTGCGCGGCTCTGCGGATGCGGGGATCTACGTGGGCCAGTCCGAGTACATCGTCGTACGCCGCAACGTGGCCATTGAGAACGTGGCGGGGATCGAGATCGAGAACTCCAAGTACGCCGACGTGTATGACAACCACGCCATCGGCAACACCGGCGGCATCCTGGTGTTCGACCTGCCCATCGGTAACCACCGTTACGGCAGCAGCGTGCGGATCTTCAACAACCTGGTGGAAGCCAACAACACCAAAAACTTCGCCAACGCCAGCGCCAACCCGGCCGGCGTGCACATCGTGCCGCCCGGTACCGGCATCATCATCCTGTCCACCGACAACGTTGAGATCTTCAACAACGTCATCAAGGATCACGACACCCTGTCCATTACCGCCTCCAGCTTCTTTATTGCTGAGCAGGACATCGAAGGTGCCTTCATCCCCAACTACGCGATGCCTGGTGGCGTGATCGACGATGGCTGGCGCGCCGTACCGCGCAACATCCACATCCACGACAACGAGATCAGCAACAGCGGCAGCAACCCCAACGGCTATCTGATCCAGGAGATCATCGGCGCCTACACCCAGATCCATGGTGTCTTCCCCGCCATCCTGTACGATGGCATGGGCGAAGCGATCGCCAACAATGGCATGGGTCAGCTCTACTTCAAGGAGCCGCCGTTTGCCGAGGATGGCAGTGACGACGTCTGTGTCTCCAACAACGGCGACGTGAGCCTGGGTCAGCTGTATGCCGGTGATCACGCCGGTGACCTGAGCATTCCTGACGTACTGTTTGAAGGCAGCCAGAAGAACCTGATGAACTGTACCCAGGTGTCTCTGCCGGTCCACACCGTCACCTTTGGTGACGAAGTGTTTGGCTGTGGCATCGACGATGACACCGCGGGCTGTGATGGCGGAGAGACCGTCGGCAACGGCGGCAGCATCGGAGAAGGAGAAGGTGGCCTGGGGGGTTACGGAGACCTGAGCCTCTGTGATTCAAGCGGCAGCGAAGTTAACTGGAACGCCCTGTTGGGCGCCAACTGCCCCAACCTGTCGGACTACAACCTGTTTGCCGACAGCAGCAACCCGAAAGGCGCAGCTCACAGCGGTGGCCTGCCCTATGACCTGAACAGCCCGCTGTTTACCGACTACACCAGCAAGTATCGCTACGTGTTTGTGCCCGGTGGCCAGGCCGCGCAATACGACGCTCAGGAGGTGTTCGACTTCCCGGTAGGCACCGTACTGGTGAAAACCTTCGCCATGCCGGATGACACAGCGACCCCGGGCAATGAAAACGAGGAGATCCTCGAAACCCGTCTGCTGATCCATCGTGAAGCCGGCTGGGCGGCACTCCCCTACATCTGGACCGCCGACAAGGACGACGCCCGACTGGCGAAGCCCGGCAGCATCACCAAGCAGTCTGTCGTGCATCAGGGTGAAACCCTGGAGTTCGATTACGTGGTGCCGAGCCTGAACCAGTGTAAACAGTGTCACCAGTACAGCGGCGAAGATGGCATTGCGCGCTTTATGCCCATCGGACCCAAGGCCCGCCACCTCAACGGCCAGTACCCCTATGCGGATGGCAGCGCCAACCAGCTCAGCGCCTGGACCGCACACGGTATCCTGACCGGCGCGCCGGCTGACCTGGCCAGCATTCCCACGGTGCCGGCCTTCGGCCTGCTGGGTGCCGGTGACCTGAGCGGCGCCAGCGACGCCGAAGTGATGGATCTGGCCAAAGGCTACCTGGACATCAACTGTGCGCACTGCCACCGTCCCGAGGGCAACGCCTCCAACACCGGCCTCAAGCTGGAGTACTGGCGCCCCTACCTGGGGAATGAACTGGCGCACGGCGAATGTAAGTCTCCGGTGGCTTACGGCGGCGGTACCCTGGGTTACGACATCGTTCCCGGCAAGCCGGACGAGTCCATCACCCACTTCCGCATGGCGTCCACCGAGCCGGGCGATCGCATGCCGGAGATTGGCCGCAGCCTGGTGCACGACGCCGGTGTCGCGCTGATCCGGGAATGGATCACCCGCCTGCCCGCAGCCAGCTGCTCTCAGTAAGTCCCAAAGGGCCGGCATGAGCCGGCCCTTTTTCTCTGGAGCCGTCCATGAAGTACCTCTACCTGTTTCTTCTCTTTGGCCTGCTGAGTTGTGGCGGAGGCGAGGACAACACCGCCACCCCCTTGCCGCCGGATCCCCCGCAACCGCCGCCAACCCAGCCCGACCCGCAACCCGATTCGCCCTGTGAGGCCACCACCAGCGAGGTCAACTGGGACGCCCTGATGACGGAAAACTGCGCCTTGCTGTCCCAGTACGGTCTGTTCATCGACCCGGCGGTGCCGACCCGGGATCCACGCCAACCCGGCCAGCTCTACCAGCTCACTACCGCGCTGTTTTCCGACTACGCCAGCAAGTACCGCTTTCTGTTCCTGCCACCGGGCGAAGTCATGTCGTACGACGACAGGGAAACCTTTGCCATGCCGGTGGGCACGGTACTGGTCAAAACCTTTGCCCTACCCTACGACACTGCGCTTTCCGGCGAGAGCAATGAACGATTGATTGAAACCCGGCTGCTGATCCACCGGCAATCCGGCTGGGTCGCCCTGCCTTACCTGTGGCAGGGGGACGACGCCGCCTTTACACCCGCAGGCTCACTGGTGGCCCACCAGATGACCCACGGCGACGACACACTGGCGTTTCAATACGAAGTGCCCTCGCAGCCGCAGTGCAAGATGTGCCATCAGCTCAGTGACGGCAGCATCGCGCGCTTCAGTCCGATCGGCATCAAAGCACGCCTGCTCAACCGGCCGGGCCAATCGGGCAGCAACCAGCTTCAGCACTGGGTTCAGCAGGGGCTGTTGGACCGCACGCCAGCCGCCATTCCGACCGCCGCGGATCTCTACGACACCGCCGCCAGTCTGACCGAGCGCGCCAAGGGCTATCTGGACATCAACTGCGCCCACTGCCATCGGGCGGAAGGGTTTGCCAGCATCTCCGGGCTTCGTCTGGGATTCTTCGTCGATCACACCACCATGGAGTACGGCATCTGCAAACAACCGCCGGGGTATGACGGCGGCGCCGCAGGGCTGGATTACGACATCGTACCGGGGAACGGCGCGGCATCCATTCTGCCCTATCGCATGGCGCATCTGGCTGCCAAAGACAAAATGCCGCCGGTCGGTCGGGCGGTGGTGCATGAGGATGCGGTGGCGCTGATCCGCGCCTGGATAGACAGTCTGGATCCCGGGCTGGGAAGTTGTGGCTGATCAGTCCCGGATCAGGAACGCCCCGGGTGGCTTGCCGATCCAACGTTTAAAGGCATGGCGGAAGTTGCTGACGTCACGGAAGCCCAGGCGTTCACCAATCCAGTCCATGTCCCGTTCGCCTTTCTGCAACCACTCAATGGCCAGCTGGCAGCGAACCTGGTTAAGGATCTGCTGATAGGACGTGCCCAGTTCACTGAGCCGTCGACGCAGGGTACGGCGGGAGATCAACAGCTCTTCCGCCACCTGCTCCTGGGTCGGCCAATGCTCCGGCACCGCCAACAGCATCGCCAGGATCCGGTTCACCAGGGAGGTTTCATGAACCGGCTGAGCCTGTTCCATCACCAGCGCGTCACTGGAAGGCTGCCAGACGACCGGCGCGGTTAACGCCTCCAGCGCGATGGCCCACTCGAAAAAGTGCCCCTCAAAGCTGACCGGGCACCCCAGCAGGGTCTCATAGACCTCAAGGTCAGCCATTGCCGGCATGGGGGCCGGGAAACGCACCCAGGCCAGTCGAACCGGTTTACCCGTTAACTCTTCGGCGATGGCCAACATGGAACCAAGCCCCTGTTCAAAAACAAACTGCAGGGTTCCGGCGTCGATCTGCGCCACGTTAACGCCTTTGACGATCAGATGACCCGCCTCAACCCGCTCGAGGTTGTCGGTAAAACTGCCGGTCAGATTCGGGTTTTGCCGTGTGATGTGATACGCCTCGGCCAGGGTACGGGATTGCGACAACGGCCCCTGAAGCCCCTCCAGATCCCCGGCACGAAAGGTTCGGCCAAATCGGAGACCCGCCGTCGGCTGGGCCAGCCGCAGCGCCGCAAGCTCCATCGCCTTAAGCATCTGCCAGGCCAGGATGTACTGGCGTTCATCCAGCTCCTTGTCGGCAATATCGACACTGTGCAGCAGTTCGGCCGCCACATCGGGGCCGCATTCCTGACTGAGATAACGGTGAAGCAGACGAAGGTCAAATGCGGGATAGAGCAGATCCCCGTACAGAGCCGGGTGCAGTTGAATAAAGCGATTTAACGACGGCGTGTCGTTGGCCTGGAGCTCGGCCTCTGATCCGAAAAGCGTCACCATAGGGCAATGGTGTAACCGATTTGCAGAGCAGAGTAAACCGGTGACAAAGAACCAGTCGAATCTTTTTCACTTTGAGACGGAAAAGCAAAACGAAAAATCCCCGCCTCTTTCGAGACGGGGTTCATTCAAATTAGGTGCCTGGCGG
>CAZWED010000250.1:0-5238 GCA_964632645.1 uncultured Ferrimonas sp.
GTCCGGCACGACGTAACCCTGGCCCCGTTTCTGCAACCGGTCATCCCCGATCGCCTGTGCGGCGTCCAGCGCTTCCTCCAGATCTCCCGCTTCCAGTCGTCCTTCGCTGGCCAGGTAGTGGCCCCAGGCGCCGGCATAGCAGTCCGCCTGCAGTTCCAGCCGCACCGACAAGGCATTGGCGTCAGCCTGGCTTACCCCTTGCTGCAATTCGCGAACCCGGCCACTGGTGCCCAACAGCGTTTGCACATGGTGGCCCACCTCGTGGGCGATCACGTAGGCCTGGGCAAAGTCCCCCGGTGCCGCCAACTGGGTGCGCATGTCGTCATAGAAACTTAAATCGATGTAGATCTGCTGGTCCGCCGGGCAGTAAAAGGGGCCCATGGCGGCCTGGCCCGTACCGCAGTGGGTGGCGGTGCGGCCGCGAAACAGCACCAGTTTGGGCTCCACGTACTGTTGCCCTGACGCCTGAAACTTCTGGTGCCAGAAGGTTTCGGTGTCGGCCAGAACCACGGAAGTCATCTGCGCCCATTCGTCATCCTGGGGGGCAACCGCGGTAGTGGGCGCGCCTCCGCCGCCCACCAGCAGCATCAACAGCGCGGGATCCAGCCCGAAGTACAGCCCGGCCAGCACAATGGCCACCCCGATCAATCCACCTTTGCCCCGCGGCAGGGGCAGGCCCATCGGGCGGCGTTGCCCCCGACGATCTTCGACATTGCGGCTTTGCCGCTGACCGCGCCAACGCATGAGGGTATCCCCCTGAGAGTTCGGTCTGACAAGTGTAGTGGGCCTGGAGCAAAGCAAACAAAAGGGGCCCTTGTGGGCCCCCGGTGGAGAGCGGCGGTTCAGGCCGCCTGCTTCTTGGCGGGATCGCCGTTGCGCTTGTCCAGATCCTTCATCATCTGGCGAAATCGTTTGTTCGACATCTTCTTGGCCATGCTCAACTCCTTTTGCTGTGTGATTCCTGACCACTATAGGCATCGGATTGAAAATTCTTCAACTTTCAATTGAGTGAAGCCGGAGTGTTGGCCACATGGTTCACGTTTCGCTCATAGAACGCGCGGGAAGAGGTCCGAGGACTTTTCTCCGTGCGACAGTGCTTTATAGTAGAGCCTCCCACTGCGCAGCAGTCACCAGGGACGGGACAATGAAAAACATCGTTATCTGTGCCGACGGCACCTGGAATGGCCCGGAACCGGACCATGAACAGGACACCGCCACCAACATTCTGAAGCTGGCCCGGGCGATCGCGCCCTTTGATGGCAATGGCAAACCTCAAGTGGTGTTTTACGACTGGGGAGTGGGGTCGGACTGCCAGCCCATCACCGGCGGCGCCTTTGGCCGTGGCCTGAACAAAAACGTTCAGGACGCCTACCGCTTTATCGTCCAGAACTACGAGCCGGGTGATCACCTCTACCTGTTCGGCTTCAGCCGCGGCGCCTACACCATCCGCAGTCTGGCGGGGATGCTGTACAACTGTGGTGTGCTGCAGCGGATCCATGCCAACCGCATCCCTCAGGCGTTCGAACTCTATAAAGATCGCAACGTTCACCCGCAGGATCCTCAGTCGGTGCTGTTCCGTGCCCACTACGCGGTGAACGAAGAGGTCCGGGTTCGCTTTGTGGGGGCGTTCGATACCGTGGGTGCGCTGGGGGTGCCGTTGCGGATGCTGGGCTGGCTCAACGAGCGACACCTGTTCCACGACACGGAACTGGGCCCCAACGTGGAGATCGCCCGTCACGCGCTGTCTTTGGATGAGCGGCGTCGCGACTTTGTGCCCACCCTGTGGCAGGCCAAGATCGGACTGGACCTGAAGCAGGTGTGGTTTGCCGGCGTGCACAGCGACATTGGCGGCGGTTACCACCGGGATCCGGGCAGCGGTCGTCTCTCTGACATCCCGTTGGCCTGGATGGCCAGGGAAGCACAGCAGGCCGGGCTGGAACTGGAAACGCACCTGTTCGCCAATCTGGACGAGGACGCGCTGGCGCCCCAGCACGACGAGTTAGACGGGTTCTACCGGCTGCTGGGCGAGCATCAGCGGGTGGTGCCGGTGGATCATCGGGTGCACATCAGTGTGTGCCAGCGGCACCAGAAAATGGGGTACCTGCCCGCCGCACTGGCGGAGCGGATCCGCGATGGCGAATGGGGTGAGGTGGAGGAGTAGGCGCGCCTGAACTGCGCCGCCTCTGCGGGTTGTGATCGCCGAAAACCCGATCAGTCCGTGTCGCCTTCCTGCTCTGGTGCTGGCCCCAGTGCCTCGTGGACCGAGGGGATGCCCTCCGGCAGCGTGCTTTCCGAGATGTCGATGATCTGTGAGCGGTTCATGGTGATCTTATAACGGGCAAAGCAGGGCGCCTTGCGATTCTCCTGCACCATCATGATCAGGTTGATCTGGTAACGGCGCTCCACCGAATCGCTGCTGATCTTGCCGTCGGACTCCTTGTAGATCTTGGCTTTGCCGCGTTCCAGATAGCGGGCGAAGGGCACCAGGCTGAAGTTGATCTGTTCCTGAATGGTCGAGTAGCCGGATAAGAACGGTTGCTGGGTGACCCTGGTACTGATGCCGTAATGCAGGATCTCCGCATCCACTTTGTTCTGGCTGTGGCGGTGGCTCAGGATGTCGTTGACCGCGCTGGGCAGGTCCTTGTTCTTGATGAAGTCGGCCCAGATCAACTGTCGGCCGATGATGGCCTGACTGGTGGTGTCCCGCAATATCCGGCTCCATCGGGGCCGCCCCCTCTGGATGCGGCGCCACAAGGCGTTGCGAAGATCGTCTTTGAAGATCTCACGGAAGCCGTAAATCACCGCCAGCGTTAACACCAGAGCCAGGGTTAAGCCACTGAGGACACCCTGCGCCTTGATGATCAGGGTGGAGACGATCAGCATGATCAACCCGGTGGCCACACCAGTGGTGAGCTTTTTCAGCCCGACGCCCAGGGTTTTCAACTCCTCCTTGAGCACCACCCCCCGCTGGATCAGGCGGCGAAGCAACAGCATCTTGTTGGAGATGCGGTTGGGGTCGCTCTTGGTTTGTTCGGAGTTGTACTTCTTGCTGTCGCGGTAAGCGCTCTCGCTGCGACACAGGGCGACAACCTGATCAACCACCAGGTTGTGTTCGCCACTTCGCGGGGCATGGGACAGCAGCTTCAGCAGGCGCTGCTCGCAGAACCAGGAGAGGTAGTTGTCGGCGTTTTCGAAGTAGTGTTTCCAGTTCGGATCGCTCGGCTCGTTGCGGCGAAACTTCTTAAGCAGTTGGGTGACGATGTCACACAGTTCGCTCACTGCCGGATAAAACTGGTCGGGATCCTTAAGCTGCGCCAGCTCTTTGCTGTCGGTCTCGATGGCGATGGCAAACTGGTAGGCAAACAGATTCAGGTAGAGGCGGAACTCTTCAACCGTGCGCTTGTTCAGGGAGACAAAGCGGCCCTGAACCAAGGGCAGGTGCAGGCCCTCGGAGTAGTAGGAGCGCCGCCCGGCCACCGCGATGTGGCAGTACTCGCCGGCATCCAGACTTTGCGGGTTCACGCTCATGTCTTTGGGCAGCAGGAAATACAGATCGATCCGGCGATGATCACCATTGGTCATCTGGTGAACGACTTTGAGGGATTGCAACTCCTCCTGCTTAACCACAACGTTTGACACAACACCTCAAAGCATCTGAACAACGGCCATCGAATGTCGTCATAGTCTAGCACGTTGTGCACGTTGATTTTTATCCCCTTCCGGCCCCGCAGAGAAGCAACGGCAGACGCAGAATGGAACCGGCCGGAGCGGTGGGGTGGGTCGCTCCTGCAAGGCTGAACCCTTCCTGGTGGCGCCGGCGGGTCAACAAGGAAAATACCGAACCGGGGGACCACCACCAGCTGCACCCAAAGCGATGCTGAAGCCCTTGCAGGAGCGTAACGGGTTGCGCGGGTCACTGCATTCCGCATCTGTCGGACGAGCCCGACAGTGCAATCAGCAGGGCTTGAAGCCGCAAGCGCTGTTGGTTGCACTGTCCCCGCCAGCGGGGCCGGCGGGGAAGCGGTTCAGAACTCGAAATCGAAGGTCAGAGTGAATTCCGTGCCGGGTTCTTTCCAGAACACCGTCTTGCCCTCCTGCTGATATTCGGTCTCCTCGCCTAGGAGGTTCTTGGCTTTAAACTTCACCGCCATCCTGTCCAGCGGGTACAGGCTGTAAGTAAAGTCGAGGGAGTTGAACGGCTGCTCCATAACGTCATCCAAGCCGGCGCTGCCGGCATAGGCGATGCGGTCGCCAAACACGTTGTACACCAGGGTGGCGGAGTGCACGGCGTTGGGGGAGTCGTAGCTCAACTGCAGGTTGGCAACCCACTCGGAGTGGCCGGTCATTCGACGCGTGCGGTTGGTGGGGTTGATGTTGCCGGATGGCGCGATGGTGATCTCGGAGTCACTCAGTGTCAGGTTGCCGGCAATAAACAGGCCGTCCCAAATCGCCGAGCTGTCATCGATAAAGCCCAGTTCCTGGTGAAACTCCGTTTCCAGGCCGTAGATTTCCCCGTTTTCCGCGTTCTGAAACGTCAACAGGGTGTCCTGCTCGGTCACCATCTGTACCGATTCAATGGGGGCCTCAAGATCCTTGTAGAAGGCGCCGACGCTGAGGTTGGAGCCGTTCTGTGCGTACCACTCCCAGCGCAGGTCGAGGTTCTGGATGTCCGAGCTGGACAGATCGGCGTTGCCGATCATGTCGAAGCCGGTGACCGGGTCCTGAAAACGCACCGGTGCCACTTCACGCAGGTCCGGCCGCACCAGGGTTTTGGAGTAGGCCAGCCGAAGTTGCATCTGGTCGTTCATGATCCAGGTGGCGGACAGGGACGGATACCAGCCATCCTCGACGGTGGTGTAGTCCAGGATCTCATTGCGACCGCCTTCGTCGGAGATTTCGCCCTCAGGTGTGAGCGGCAGCATCACCTGGCGGAAGTCTTCATAGCGCACGCCGCCGGTCAGGCGGAATTGATCCATCCAGTTCAGATCGAACTCGGCAAAGCCGGCATCGATCATCTGCGCGGCAACATAGTCGTCGGTTTCCGAGGTGGTGTCGAGCAGGGCAAAACCGTTATCCGGGTTGATGAGGTTGACGTCGGAAAACACCTGATCAAAGTCACCCTGCAGGTTGGCCGTTTCGTAACGGGATGCGTCAAAGGCGAGTCGGGTGGAGTAGGCGGTACGGGCCCGCTCAAAGTACTGGTAGCCGCCTTTCAGCTTCAGTTCGGCGTCACCGAGC
>CAZWED010000251.1:0-5208 GCA_964632645.1 uncultured Ferrimonas sp.
GCCATGGGCTTTATCAGCTACGCCTTCGCCATGGTGGTGGCGGGCAAAGGCCGCGACGTGCACCCGATCATCTACGTGCTGTCGCTGATCTTTGTCACCTACCTGCTGATGCTCTAACCGATTTTTGTGAGACCTGAGATGAACCCATTACAACAGCGGATTTTGCAAGAGGGCGTGGTAAAGAGCGCCGCCGCCCTGGACGCCAGCGCCTTTCTCACCAAACAGGTGGACGTGGGCCTGCTTAACTGGTGCGCCGAGGCCATTGCCGAGCACTACCGCGACGCGGGCATCGACAAGGTGGTTACCATTGAGGCGGGGGGCATCGCCATCGGCACCCTGACCGCCCTGGCCCTCGGCAAACCGCTGGTGGTGTGCAAGAAAGCCGCCAGCATCCTCGACAACGCCGAGCTGTACACCGAAACCGTCAAGAGTTTCACCAAGAACACCCAGTACACCCTGACCTGCGACAAGCGCCATCTGGTCGCCGGGGAAAAGGTGTTGTTTGTGGACGACTTCCTGGCTCACGGCCAGGCCCTGCTGGGGATGAAAAGCGTCTGCGAACAGGCCGGTGCCGAACTGGCCGGTCTGGGCATCGTGATTGAGAAGTCCTTCCAGGAAGGCCGGGGCATCGCCGAGCAGCTGGGTCTGCCGCTGCTTTCCCTGGCCCGACTCAAATCTTTGGAACACGGAATCGAGTTCCACTGAACAGCGGACCGCCCAGGCGGCACCTCTGTACCCTACAAAAAACAAAAACAAAACGAACCCCGTCAGAACGGACGCTGACGGGGTTCACCCTTTTCCGGGGGACGAAAATGCCTCAGGCCATCGAATGCAGGCCAATCATGTTCCCGTCCGGGTCCAGCGCCAGCACGATAAAGCCGTACTCGCCGATGCTCATCTTGTCCCGCACCACCTGACCGCCTGACGCCGCCACCCTGCCGGCCTCCACCGCACAATCCGCGCAGTTGAAGTACACCACCGTGCTGTTGTTGCCCGGGTCCACCCCGTCAAAGTGACAAATCGCCCCCGCGGCACCGACGCTGTTGTCCTCCCAGGGAAACGCCCACATCTCCGGCCCCTCATTGCCTGCCGGATTCAGCTCGGACAACTCCACGCCAAACACCGACTGATAGAACGCCTTGCCCCGCTCAATGTCAGCCACGTAGATCTCAAACCACCCCACCGGATTCGCCATCACTCGCTCCTTTTTACCCGTTTGCCATTGAGCATAGCGGCCCCGCCGGATAACGCCCGTCGGCGTCCTCAAAAGCCGCCGACAGCCCGTGTTCAGCCCATAAAAAAACGCCTCCCGAAGGAGGCGTTTTACCCAACCCGCCGTTCAGAACAGCGGCAGATTTTCCAGCCGCTGCCACAGCATCATGCGCATCATCGGCGAGGTATCGCTGCCCCACAGCCCCGCCGCATAGAAGAACAGCGGCATAACAAACAGGAAGACAACGATCACCAGCACCATCGCCCGGGGGCTCATTGGCCAGCGTCGGCCCGGGGCGCTCAGAGCCACCGCGCCCTTCACCGGACAGGCCGCCACACAGCGCTGGCAGGCGTGGCATTCGTCACTGTGGACGGTGCCCACCTGCTCGACGTGGATGCGGGAAGGGCAGGCACGATGGCACTTGTCGCAATCCATCCCCTTGGCATCCCGCAGGCAACGGGCGGTGTCCCGGCGGATCTTGTAGGGGCTGAAGGCACCGACGATCGCCATCAGGGCACCATAGGGACAAAGATAACGGCAGACGCCATTACGACGCACCAGCGCCAGCAAGGCCACCAGAACCAGCCCCATCACCATCCCCGCCGACGGTTGGGTAAACAGCGCCCACATTTTCAGGTCCGCCGCCTGGTGGTAAGGCCCCTGCAGGTAGCGCGCCACCATCATCGCCGGCATGCCCGCCAGCAGCAGGTTCACCAGCCAGGCCAGCACGCCGTATTTCACCAGCCGCAGCAGCCAGTCCAGTGCCCACGCCAGCCCACTCAGCGAACGGTTCAGCCAGCCCGGCGCTGCCGCAAGGCGGCGACGCCAGTTCACCGACCAGAAGCGACGCCGCAGTTGATAGCCGCGCTCCCCCAGCCAGCCGATGGGGCAGGCCCAGCCGCAGAACGCCCGTTTGGCGGTCAGGCTCAGGCCGATGGCCGCCAGCAGCATCACCAGCCCCGCCGGGTGGTGGGCATCCCAGAGGCCCAGCTCCAGCAGCCCTTTCAGCTGAATCAGCGCGGCAATGGGCAAAAACGCGTCCACTACGTCGGGCCGCGCCACATCGGGCACGCCGCTGTTCAGCTGCCAGACGTGCAGCGCATACTGGGCCCCGGCCGCCGCAATCGCGCCCACCAGCAACCACTGGGTGACGTCCCGCCAGCGGTTCCAGTCGCGCGGCTTTTGGGGCTGCCCCTGCAGCCAGACAAAGGGCCGATGCCCGGGAAAGGCCAGCGCCAGAGCCAACACCACGGCCATCAACGCCAGTCCCAGCCAGAGCAGCGGCGTCAGGGCCAGGCCCCAGGCCAACAGCGCCAGCAGCGCGGTCAGCCCCATTCCGAAACGACGCGGGCCACTGAGCAGTGCCCAGCCTCCCAACCCCAATGCCAGCGCCATCGCCAGCCATTCAGTGATGCTCATGGTGATCCCTCATAACCCACCCAAAGGTGTCGATGGGCCAAAGGGTAAAAAATGCGGGCACCGCAAACCGAGAAACAAAACCCAGGATCTGTCTCATTCCCGCCATCGGCTGCCACTTTTGTGATCCTTCAGGCAGTTTGCCAACCCGACGGGAACCTCCCCCGGGGTTGTCGCCCTAACCGCTTGTCTTTCCACCAGGAATGCCGGCGTCCCATGAACAGCCAACACCGCATTTTGTCCGCCTTTATGACGCTGCTGCGCCAGCGGGAGTATCGGCTTATCACGATTCAGGACCTGATCCGGGAGGCGGGCGTCAGCCGCAGCACCTTCTACCGCCACTTCAGCGCCAAGCTGAACATCCTGACCTGCCTGCACCAGCGCCGCTTTGCCACGCTGCTGCACGAACTGGATACGCCGCAAGCCTGGCAGCAGCCGGCACCGCCCCCCTCACTGGTGGCGATGTTTGCCCGCTTTGAGGGGCAACGGGCGATGCACCGCTCACTGGGAGACCGGCTCGGCCCGGATGGCGAGCCCGCCCTGAAGCAGATTGAGCAGGCGCTGATCCAGCAACTGACGGCGCGCCTCGACAGCGCCTTTGGCAACGCCCGCTGGCAGGTGCCCCCGCGCATCGTGGCCCTCTCCCTGGCCAGCCTGTACCAGACCCATCTGGCCCACTGGCGTCAGGGGCACATCACCGGTTCCGCCGACACCATTGCCGGCCTGGTTCATCGCCACAGCCGGGCACTGGTGTGGGACGCCCTCAGCGCCCCCGTTCCGGTCACAGAACACCCGAATAAGTAACAATATGGGCAACAACACCCCGTTTCACTCCCTATCACCGACGCCCCTTTCAGGCAACGCCGCAGCAGGGCCATTTCTTTGATGTCATTATCAAAATCTATCTAAATTTTTCCAAAATGAATTGTTAACACCCCCCTCCCGGCAAACCCGCATTTTCACGCCAAACGCCGTCCTGAATGCCATTTGAAATACATTTATTTAACACCTGCGCTACAGATTTAATCCCTGTAAAACAATGGCTTAGTTGACACAACTTGCCATTACATGAAGTATCGGCATGTAAGCGACTTGTATCGCTTCAGGGATAAAAATAACCACAAGTGGCCGCCGGTACTGGGCGGAACGTTAGGGAGTTTATGTAATGGCTATGGAATCATCGGTATCCAAAGCGGTACGCCAAGGATTACTCGCCACCACTCTTGGCTCATTGGCCTGGATGAGTGCTGGTACTGCAATGGCTGAAGAAGCCCCGGCAGCTAAGGACGACGTTGAACGCATTGAAGTGACCGGTTCGCGCATTTCGCGCACCGATGTCGAATCTGCCGCTCCGGTGGAAATTCTTGATCGCAGCTTTATTGAAAAGTCCGGTGTATCCAACATCGCCGACCTGCTGAGACAGGTGCCTGCCAACCAGTCCACCCAGGACGTACGTCAAACCAACGGCTTTGCCGGCGCCGCCTCCGGTGTCGACCTGAACGGCCTCGGTGTGGGCAGTACCCTGACTCTGCTTAACGGCCGCCGCATGGCGCCGCACGGTCGCCCGACCATGACCGGCACCGCCGAGATGTTCGTGAACATCGACACCATTCCGCTGGCCGCGGTTGAGCGCGTTGAGATCCTCCGTGACGGCGCGTCCGCGATCTACGGCTCCGACGCCATCGCCGGGGTGGTCAACATCATCCTGCGTAAGGACTACGAAGGGGTTGAACTGAGCACTCGCTACGGCCAGACCACCGATGGCTCCAACATGGAGGAGATCGAAAACAGCGTCTTCGCCGGTGTTGCCAACGACAAAACCAGCCTCACCATGATGGTGTCCCAGTACAAGCGCGACGGCATCCTGGGCTCCGATCTGGGCCTGAGCGCCAACAACGGCTACCTCGACTTCTCCAGCTCCGCCACGCCGGCTGGCACCATCTGGGTACCGGGTGAAGGTGGCTTCGCCGCCACGTCCGACCGCTGCGCCGATGATTACGGCGACGGCAAGTGCTATTACGACTACATGCCGGTCAACAGCGTGCTGCCGAAGATCGAGCGTTGGGGCGTAATGACCAACCTGACCCACGAGTTGAACGCCGACCACACCTTCAAGGTGGAAGCGCTGCTGTCCAACTCCGAAAGCAGCTACCAGTCTGCCCCGGCCCCGTGGTTTGCCGACAACGACGGCATCGCCATCACCAACCGCGATAACCCGGTGTACGACCAGATCGCCTCCGGTGAAGGGATCTACGACAACGGCAAAGAATACGACGGCAGCGACGTGTACTTCCGTCGTCGTTTCGAGGAAGTGGGCCCCCGTACCACCCACGAAGAGAGCAACAGCTACCGTGTGCTGGTTGGCCTTGACGGCTACCTGTTTGAAGACTGGAGCTACACCACTGGCGTTGTCTTCAACAAGTCCTACACCCTGAACCGCTCCGGTAACATGGTGTCCGCCTCCCGCGCCACCGAAGCCCTCAACGAAGGCGTCGACCTGAACGGCGACGGCGTAAAAGAGTGGCTGAACCCGCTGGACGTGATCTCCGCCGATATGGCCGATTACCTGCGCGCCTCCT
>CAZWED010000252.1:0-5206 GCA_964632645.1 uncultured Ferrimonas sp.
AGAGGGGCGCGTCCTGAACGGAGTCCGTTCTTGGCGGAGGCACGTCTTAGCGATAAAAAAACGGGGCCAGAGGCCCCGTTTTTACATCTTAGCGTTGGCTCGGTGACAAACGCCCCTTGTCCATGGTGAGCACCCGGTCCATCTGGCTCAGGGCCGCCTGTCGATGGGTGATGTAGAGCAGCGTGCGATTGGGCCGGTGGGCCAGCATCGCCGCCAGCACCCGACGCTCAGTCCCTTCATCGAGCCCCTCGGTGGGCTCATCCAGCAGCAGAACCGGCGCCGGGTGGAGCAGGGCACGGGCCAGCCCCAGGCGGCGACGTTCGCCACCGGAAAGCTGTCTGCCCCCTTCACCCAGCCACTGGCCCAAACCGTTATCCGCCGCCAGGTAGCCCAACTCGACGCGCTCTAGCGCTTCGATAAGCTCGGCATCCGAGGCGTCGGGCTTCGCCAGCCTCAGGTTGTCCGCCAGGGTGTCGTTGAACAGGTGCACCCGCTGACTGATGTGGCAGAGGGTCTGGCTCAGCGCGCTGTGGGAATAGGCGTCGATGGGCTGGCCGTTGAGCCGGATCTCGCCCTGTTGCGGCGCAAACTGGCGGGTCAGCAGATCGAGCAGGGTGGACTTGCCACAGCCGGTTTTCCCCAGAATGGCCACCTTCTCACCAGCGTCCAGGGTAAGGTCGAGATCCTCGATCACCGGGTCGAGGCCCCCCTCGTAGCGATACTGAATGCCACTGAGGGTGAGCGACTCAAAACGCGCCGGTGCGGGCTTATCACCGAACGTCTGGTCTGGCGTCATCTCCAGGATGGGACGCAGACGGCGGGCGGCGGTCAGGGTATGGCCAAGGTGCTGAAACGCGTTGGCCACCGGCGCCAGCGCCTCAAAACTGGCCAGAGTGGCGAACACCAGCAGCGCCAGCAAAGGGCCTGGTGGAGTGGCGCTGCCAATCTGTTGCCAGCCCAGTATCACCATCATCAGCAGCACCCAGCCATTGAGGGTGGTGATCAGTGCCTGGGAGAACCCGGTCAGGTGAGCCATGGTGCGTTGGCCGGCCAGCAGGGCAGACTCCTGCTGGTGGATCTTGTCCCGCTGGGCAACATCGGCGCCGAACACCGCCAGTTCACTCTGGGCTTCCAGCCAGTCGCCCAGTTGCAGGCGCAGGCCGGTCAGTCGCTCGGAAAGCATGGCGCCCGGTTTCAGCCCTAGCCGATAGAAAATCAGCGGGAACAACGCCAGCAGTGCAAACAGAGTGCCCCCCAGGATCAGCGCCAGGGTGCCATCAAAGAAGGCGATCAGTCCCATTAACGCCAGTATGGCGAAGGCGCCGGCCACCACCGGGGTGATAAGTCGCAGGTAGAGGTGGTCCAGGGCGTCGATGTCCGCCACCATCCGGTTGAGCAGGTCGGCGTCCCGCAGGTCTTTCAGCTGGCCTGGCCCCAGTGGGGCGAGCCGTTGAAAGAACCAGGTGCGCAGTGTGGCCAGCAGGCGGAAGGTGGCGTCATGGCTGACGACTCGTTCGCCCCAGCGCGCCACGGTACGGCTGACAGAGAGAAAGCGAACGCCCCCCGCCGGCATCATGTAGTTAAATTCGGCACTGCGGGAGATCACCAGCCCTGCCACCGCGGTGGCGGCGATGAACCAGCCGGACAGCGACAGCAATCCAATGCTGCCCAGCAGCGTCAGAACGGCAAGCAACACACCGAGACTGAGTCGGCCCCAGTGCTGGCGATACAGCGCCAGAAACGGCTTGAGATCACCCATGGCGTCCCTCCAGTTGCAGCTGCTGGTCACCCTGGGCCAGTTGCTCGGGCCGGTGGCTGATCAGTATCGTTGTGCGCCCCTGACGGGCGCGGCTTAAGGCGTCGTTGACCAGGGCTTCGCTCTCTCTGTCCAGGCTGGCGCTGGGTTCGTCCAGCAGGAGCAGGGGGGAAGGCTTGAGCAGGGCACGGGCCAGCGCCAGGCGCTGCGCCTGGCCTACAGACAAGCCCCCGGCGCGATCGCCGACCCGATAGTCGAGCTGGCCAGGAAGGCGGCGAACGAACTCCGCCGCGTGGGCCTGCTCAAGGGCGTCCCAAAGTTGCCCATCTAAGGCGTTGGGATCCGCCAGTCGGAGATTCTCCGCCACCGTACCGTGCAACAGCACCGGATTCTGTCCCAGCCAGGTCAGGTGGGTCAGCCAGTGGCCGCGAGGCAGCTCAGAGAGCGGCTGGCCATTGACGGTCAGGCTGCCCTGATAGGGCAGAAAGCCCATCAGCGCTTGCATCAGTGACGTCTTTCCGCTGCCGGTTACCCCGCCAACGGTCATCAGTTCACCGGCGTGGACGGTGAAGGAGATGGGGGCAGTGAGTGGCGTGCCGTCGGCACTGGTTACCACCAAATCACGGGCTTCCAGCTTGATGCGATCCATCACTGTGGCGTTGGTTTGCTGCGGTTCGGCCAGTTCTGGGGTGTCGAGGAAACGGAGCAGAGACTCAGCGGCACCGAGCGCCTGCGCCTTGGCGTGGTAGTAGGCGCCGAGATCGCGAAACGGCTGGAAAAACTCCGGGGCCAGGATCAATACCAACAAGCCGGTCAGCAGACTGACGCCGAGTCCATAGTGGCCAAAGTTGAGCTCCCCCAGGTAGGAGAAACCAAAGTAGACCGCCACCACCGCAATGGAGATGGACGCGAAGAACTCCAGTACTGCCGAGGAGAGGAAAGCCATCCGAAGCACTTCCATCGTACGGCGACGGAACTGTTCCGATGCCATCGACATCCGCTCCACCTCCGCATCCAGGCGGTCAAACTGGCGAACGGTACGCAGGCCGCGCAGACGATCGAGGAAATGGCCGGACAGCCGGGCAAGTGCCAGAAAGTTGCGCTTGTTGGCGTCTGCAGCACCCATGCCGACCACGACCATAAACAGCACGGTCAGCGGCGCGGTGACGGTGAAGATCAAGCCCGCTGCCCAGTTGATGGGGTACACCACCACCAGAATGGCGGCAGGGATCAGCCCGACCAGCATCATCTGGGGCAGGTACTTGGCGTAGAACTCCTGCAGCTTTTCCACCTGTTCCAGCAGCATGGCGGACCAGGCGCCACTGGGCTGCTGCTGGATATAAGCGGGGCCAAGGCGCCCCAGCTTGTCCAGAAGCTGGCTGCGCAACTGTTGTCGAACCCGGGCGCCGGCTTCGAATCCGGTGACCTCTTTGCCATAGAGGCAGGCCGAACGGGCAGGAAAGAGCAGGAACAGCAGAATCAGGGTGACGCTGAAATCGGCGAGGGGACGGCCGTCGATAATGAGCCCGTGCAGCAGACTCGCCATCAACCAGGCTTGCGCGATGATAAGCAGACCGTTGGCGAACCCGAGCAGGGTCGACAAACGTTGCCAGGGGCGGCCGGCAACGGCGGCCTGTTTTAACCAGCCGGTCAGCTGGCGTTCGGTGTCTTTGTCCATGGGGAACCTGACAAAATGGGGCCCGGAGGCCCCATTGTGATACAAACCAGGGTGGAGTTACTGCGCGTCGAGGAAACGCTCAGCGTCCAGCGCCGCCATACAGCCGGTTCCGGCAGAGGTGATCGCCTGGCGATAGTTGTGGTCCATTACGTCGCCGGCGGCAAAGACGCCGGGAACGGAGGTCGCGGTAGCGTTCCCTTCCAGGCCGCTCTGAACCAGGATGTAACCGTCCTTCATCGCCAGCTGGCCGTCGAAGATCTGGGTGTTGGGCTGGTGACCGATGGCGATAAAGACGCCATCCACTTTCAGCTCTTCGGTGGCGTCAGAGCGGGTATCGCGGATGCGGGCGCCGGTCACGCCCATCTCGTCACCCAGGACCTCGTCCAGTGTGCGATCGGTGTGCAGCACGATGTTGCCGTTTTCCACCTTGTCCATCAGGCGGTCTACCAGGATCTTCTCCGCACGGAAGCTGTCACGGCGGTGAACCAGGTGCACCTCGGAGGCGATGTTGGACAGGTACAGAGCCTCTTCGACGGCGGTGTTACCACCCCCCACAACGGCCACAGGCTTGTTGCGGTAGAAGAAACCGTCACAGGTGGCACAGGCGGAAACGCCACGCCCCTGAAACGCGGTTTCAGACTCCAGACCCAGGTACTTGGCGCTGGCGCCGGTGGCGATGATCAGCGCATCGCAGGTGTACTCGCCCTTGTCGCCTTTCAGTCGGAACGGGCGGGTTTTCAGATCCACTTCATTGATGTGGTCAAACACGATTTCGGTTTCAAAGCGCTCGGCGTGTGCCTTCATACGCTCCATCAGACCGGGGCCGGTCAGGCCTTCCGGATCGCCGGGCCAGTTTTCCACTTCCGTGGTGGTTGTGAGCTGGCCTCCCTGCTGCATGCCGGTGATCATGACCGGGTTCAGGTTGGCGCGGGCGGCGTATACCGCGGCGGTATAGCCGGCAGGGCCGGAACCCAGGATCAACAGTGGGCAATGCTTAACGTCACTCATCAAACTCTCCGAGTCTTTATCGCTGTGCACGGGATTCTAAAAAAAAGGGCCGACAAAAGAAACGGGGGCTGTCGCCCCCGTTGTATTGAATAAGCCGATTGCCTCAATCAGGCTTTTACCAGCGCCTTGGGATCGTGGTACTCGTAACCCAGAGCTTCAGCCACTTCGCGACAGGTGACCTTGCCGTCGATCACGTTGAGGCCGTTCATCAGGTGCGGGTCATCCAGCAGGGCTTTGGCGTAGCCTTTTTCTGCCAGCGCAATGATGTAGGGCAGGGTAGCGTTGTTCAGCGCGAAGGTGGAAGTGCGCGGCACGGCGCCAGGCATGTTGGCCACACAGTAGTGCACCACATCGTCGACGATGAAGATGGGGTCCTGGTGGGTGGTGGGCTTGGAAGTGGCCACACAACCGCCCTGGTCAATCGCCACGTCAACGATCGCTGCACCAGGCTTCATCTTGGCGATGTGCTCACGGGTGACCAGCTTCGGCGCTGCCGCACCGGGGATCAGGACACCGCCGATCACCAGGTCTGCCTGCAGCACGTGCTCTTCCAGTGCTTCCGCGGTGGAGTAGATCACCTTGGCGCGGTTTTCGAACTGGTTGTTCAGGTCGCGCAGTACGTTGACGTTGCGATCCAGAATGGTTACGTCGGCGCCCATGCCTACGGCGATCAGCGCGGCATTACGGCCTACCATGCCACCGCCGATGACCACCACCTTGGCCGGCTCTACGCCCGGTACGCCGCCCAACAGCATGCCGCGACC
>CAZWED010000253.1:0-5200 GCA_964632645.1 uncultured Ferrimonas sp.
CCAGCAGGCGCTGCTGGTGGCGATGATCAAGGGCCCCAGCTACTACAACCCCTGGCGCTATCCCGAGCGCGCCCTGCACCGGCGTGACCTGGTGCTGAAGCTGATGATTGAGGAGGGGCTGATCACCCCGAAACAGTACAGCACCTTCACCCAGATGGACCTGGCCCTGCGCGATCCCAACTGGCGACAGCGCCACAAACTGCCGGCGTTCCGCACCCTGATGCAGCGCGAACTGGCGGAGCGTTTTGGCGACAACGTGCTCAACCAGTCCGGCCTCAAGGTTTACACCACGCTGGATCCGCTGGCCCAACAGGCGGCCGAAAAGGCGGTGAAGGAGGGGATGGCCGCGATGATCCGCGACCGTAAGGACGACGAACTGCAGGCCGCCATGGTGGTGGTGGACCGCTACAACGGCGGGGTGCTGGCGGTGGTGGGGGATCGTGACCCCAGCTTCCTGGGCTTTAACCGGGCGCTGGATGCCCGTCGTCCGGTGGGGTCGCTGCTCAAGCCCTTCGTCTACGAAACCGCGCTGGAAGCGCCGCAGCAGTTCAGCCTGGCGACGCCGCTGAAGGACGAGCCGATCAGCCTGAAGAGCGGCGGCGGGCAGGTGTGGTCACCGCAGAACGTGGACAAAGCGTTCCGCGGCCAGGCCAGCCTGCTGGACAGTCTGGTGTTCTCCTACAACGTGCCCACGGTCAATCTGGGGATGGCGATCGGCCTGGATCCGGTGATCAGCACCCTGCGCAAGGCGGGCTGGCCGGAGCGGATCACCGCCAACCCGGCCCTGCTGCTGGGGGCGCTGGATGCCAGCCCGATCCAGGTGGCCCAGCTGTACCAGACCCTCGCTGACGGCGGCCGCTATCGTCCGCTGTACGCCATTGGTCACGTGCTGAATAAAGAGGGAGAGCGACTGGTCGAGCAGAAAACCAGCTCTGAGCAGGTGCTGTCGGCGCAGGCCACCTGGCTGACCAACTGGGCCATGACCCAGGTGGTGGAGCGGGGCACCGCACGCCGTCTTAACCAGCGTTACCCGAACGTCACTCTGGCGGGCAAAACCGGCACCACCACAGCGGGTCGGGATGCCTGGTACGCCGGCTTTGATGATCGGGACGTGGTGGTGACCTGGGTGGGCCGCGACGACAACAGCGACGCCGGTCTGTACGGCAGCTCGGCGGCCCTGCCGCTTTACCAGCGCTACCTGGACGCGCGGGAGCCGCTCTCTTTGGTGCTGACCCGCCCGGGTGGGATCGTCGACGGCCACTTCCAGCTGGCCTCGGGTTTGCCGGTGGCGGAGGATTGCATCGGTTCGGCGGCGTTGCCGGCGGACGTTGCCAGCTGGCCGGATCCCCGCGGATGCCAGGGCGGCAAACGGGCAAAAAACTGGCTGGAACGGATTTTTAACTTTTAATGGGATGAACGGCGTATTTTTCGCCGTTTAGCCATTGTTATTCACCGTAATTGAAATACTATGCAGCCGATAACTATAACGCATCGTGGTGAAGCAGAATGAACGACGCCTCCAACCCGCAGGCCGCCGCTCCGGCGGCCTCGTCACGCTGGCAGATGCCAGACACCCTTATCCTGATCTTCTTCGTGGCCCTGCTGGCCATGGGGCTGACCTACGTGATCCCCGCAGGCAGTTTCCAGACCGAAGAGATCCACTACCTGGTGGACGGGGTGGAAAAGACCCGTACCGTGGTGGACCCGGACTCGTTCCAGTACGCCCTCGATGAGAACGGCGACATCCTCTACAACCAGGTGGGTCTGTTTGAGGGGGGCGGCGGCGTCGGCTTCCTGAACTTCCCGTTTGAAGGGCTGGTGTCCGGCTCCAAGTGGGGCAGTGCCATCGGCGTGATCATGTTCATGCTGGTGATCGGCGGGGCGTTCGGCGTGGTGATGCGCACCGGCACCATCGACAACGGCATCCTGCGCCTGATCGACAAAACCCGCGGCAACGAAGCGCTGTTCATTCCGGTGATGTTCTCCCTGTTCTCCCTTGGGGGCGCGGTGTTTGGCATGGGCGAGGAGGCGGTGGCGTTCGCCATCATCATTGCCCCGCTGATGATCCGGCTTGGCTACGACGGCGTCACCACCGTGATGGTGACCTACGTGGCCACCCAGGTCGGCTTTGGTGCCTCCTGGATGAACCCCTTCTCCGTGGCCGTGGCACAGGGTATCGCCGGGGTGCCGGTGCTCTCCGGCGCCGAATACCGCATCGCCCTGTGGGTGGGCTTCACCCTGGTGGGGATCCTGTTCACCATGTGGTACGCCCGCGGCGTCAAGGCGGACCCGACCCGCTCCTACAGCTTCCGCACCGACAAACACTTCCGTGATCAGCCGCTGGGCGACGTGGCTTCCAGCCGCTGGACCCTGGGCGACACCCTGGTGATGCTGACGGTCATCGCCACCATGGTGTGGGTGATCTGGGGTGTGGTGGTGAACGCCTGGTACATCCCCGAGATCGCCTCCCAGTTCTTTACCATGGGCCTGGTGGCTGGCCTGATCGGCGTGTTCTTCCGGCTCAACAACATGACCATGAACGACGTCGCCGCGTCTTTCAAAGAGGGCGCCACCATCATGCTGCCCGCCGCCCTGCTGGTGGGCTGTGCCAAGGGGATCCTGCTGCTGCTCGGCGGCGGCGAGGCCTCGGAGCCGACCGTACTGAACTCCATCCTCAACAGCGCCGGCAACACCATCGGTGGCATGCCGGAAGTGCTGTCGGCCTGGTTCATGCTGCTGTTCCAGTCGGTGTTCAACTTCTTCGTGACCTCCGGCTCCGGCCAGGCGGCCCTGACCATGCCGCTGATGGCGCCGCTGGCGGACCTGGTGGGCGTGACCCGTCAGGTGGCCGTGCTGGCGTTCCAGCTGGGCGACGGCTTCACCAACGTGATTGTTCCGACCTCCGCCCCGCTGATGGCAACTCTGGGTGTGTGCCGGGTGGATTGGGGCGACTGGGCTCGCTTTGCCTGGCGCTTCATGTTGCTGTTGTTCGTGCTGGCCAGCGTGGCCGTGGTGGGTGCCCACCTGTTTGGCTACGCCTGACCTTTGCACGCAACGGATTAACGGGAATACTCTAAAGCGGGCCTCCGGGCCCGCTTTTTGTGGCAGCGTGAGGCAGCAATGGGCAAGCGTATCCTCTGCATCGACACCGAACTGACCTGCTGGGATAACCCGGCGTTTCAGAAAGCGCAGACCCTGGAGATCATCCAGTTTGGCCTGGCGGAGATCGATCTGTCGCGCTTTGCCGTGAGCCGAACCGCGAGCTATTACGTGCGCAACACCCGCCACGGCATCAGCAAGTTCTGTTACGAGCTGACCGGCATCAGCCAGAGCATGCTGGACAAGCGCGGCCTGCCGCTGGCGCAGGTGGCGCAACTGCTGACCAGCAAGTGGGGCGTGGGACAGCCCTGGAACGCCCTGGTCAGCTGGGGGGACGAACGGTCCTGGATGGAACCGGACTTTGTCGCCAAGGGGGTGCCTTACCCCTTCCACAACGGCCTGCTTAACCTGGCCGATTACTACCGATTCAGTTTCTTTGATAACCGGCGAGAGCGCGCCTCGTTAAAAGGGGCAGCGATCCGTTATGGCGTGGAGGTGGCTGAGCCGCAACACAATGCGGAAGCCGACGCCCTGACTCTGGCCAACCTGGTGTTGGCGATGATCCGCGCCGGGGCACTGTACCCCGCGCTCACGCCCCGCGACGACCTGTAAGGAGTGTCATGCCGTTTCATTCCGCCCCCCTGATCCAGCGTCTGACGCTGGACACCCTGCCCCCGGGGCGTCACACGTTCCGATTTGATGCCCTGCCCACCGGCGTGGGTCAGAGCTGGCTGGTGCCGGTACTGGTGTACCGGGGTGCCCGGCCGGGTCCCCGGGTCATGATCACCGCCGGCGTTCACGGCGACGAGCTCAATGGCGTGCTGGCGGCACAACAGCTGGGCCGGGAACTGGACGTCACGCAGTTGGCGGGCACAGTGATTCTGGTGCCGGGCGTGAACCCGTCCGGAATGGTGGCCCGTCACCGGGACTTTCTGCCCGGTGATCCGGACTGCTCCAGCGTCAACCTGAACCGCATCTTCCCCGGGCGGGCCGACGGCAACAGCGCCGAACGCTATCTGCACCGGGTCTGGACCCAACTGCTGGCGGGCAACGCCGACTACGCGCTGGATCTGCACACCCAGACCCGGGGCGCCCGCTATCCCCTGTTCGTGTTCGCGGACTACCGGGTGCCTGAGGCGCTGGCCATGGCGCGGGCGTTTGGGCCCGACTGCATCCAGGACGACCCGGGTGAGCCGGGGGTGCTGGAAACCGTGTGGAACCAGAGCGGGGTGCCCAGCATTACCGTCGAAGTGGGCGGCGGCAGTGTGGCCGAACCCCTGACTGTGCGCCGTGCAGTGGCGGGGATCCACCGGGTGCTGGCGCACCTGGGGATGACCCTCCCGCGTGCGGAACCCGAGGGCTGCGAGCCGGTGTCGGTGCCGGTGGAGGGCAACGTGACCACCACGATACGCGCCGAGATTGGCGGCATGGCGCTGCCTCAGGTGGCGCTTGGCCAGCCGGTGGCGGAGGGCGACCTGCTGACGATTCAGTACGACGCTTTCGGCGCCGAGGCTCACCGTTACCACGCGCCGGTCGCCGGATGGGTGCTGAGCCTGAACGATGACCCGCTGCGCGAGCCCGGTGCCCTGCTGGTTCGGCTGCTGCACCATCGATAGGCGAAAAAACGCGCGACTGAGAGGTCGCGCGTTTTGCTTTGTGAGGTTTGCCCGTTGCCCCCCCTGTGAGCGGGGTGTAAGTTGCATTGCAACAAGATTTCAATAAGGTTTTTGCAAGGATGTCCGACGAAGCTCAGCGGTTAGCGACCCGAATTACCCGCCTGGTTCAGGCACTGTCCACCGGGGTCTATGAGCGCGATCGCGCCTTTAAGCTCTGCCTGCTGGCCGCCCTGACCGGCCAGAGCGTGTTTCTGCTCGGCCCCCCGGGGATCGGCAAAAGCCTCATCGCCCGCCGCATCATGCACGCCTTTAAAGAGGGCACCGCCTTCGAATACCTGATGAACCGCTTCTCCACCCCGGAGGAGCTGTTTGGCCCGCTCTCCATTCAGGCGTTGAAGGAAGAGGGGCGCTACGTTCGACTGACCGAAGGCTACCTGCCGGAATCCACCGTGGTGTTTCTCGATGAGATCTGGAAAGCGGGCCCG
>CAZWED010000254.1:0-5189 GCA_964632645.1 uncultured Ferrimonas sp.
AGGGCACCGTGGATCACCAGCATCGGGGTTTGCCACTTGTCGATGTGGTTAACCGGGTTGAACTTCTCGTACAGCTCGCTGCTGTCCCAGTAGGTGCCGCCGAACTCGTACTCGGGGAACCACAACTCCTCGGTCACCATGTAGAAGCTGCGCATGTCGAACAGGCCGGCGTGGTTGACCAGACACTGGAAGCCGTCGTTCCAGTTACCGGCGATCCAGTTCATCATGTAGCCACCGTAAGAGCCGCCCGCTGCACAGGCGTTGTTCACATCCAGCCAAGGATGCTGTTTGCCCACCGCCGCCAGACCCTTTTGCAGGTCTTCCAGCGGTTTTCCGCCCCAGTCCTAGGAGATGGAGTGGGTAAACTCGGTGCCGTAGCCGGTGGAGCCGTGGAAATCGATCATCACCACGCCAAAGCCGGCGCCGGCCCACAGTTGGGCGTTCCAGCGACCATGCCAACGGTTACCAAAGCTGCCCTGCGGGCCTCCGTGCACCAGGAAGGCCACGGGGTATTTTTCGCCCTCTTTGTAGCCCACCGGTTTGATCCAGTAGCCGTACACGGTTTCGTTATTCCAGCCCTTAAAGCTGAACTGCTCGTAGTCACCAAAGGCCACGTCTTTGAGCTTGTCGGCGTTGGCGTTGGTCAGGCGGGTCTGGTTGCGGCCACCGGCGTCCATCAGGTAGAGATCGGTCGGTTCGCTCAGGGTGTTGCGGGTGTACAGCAGCTTGCCACCGGCGGCGGCCTGCAAGCTGTTGCTGCCGTCGTTAATCAGGGTGACCCGGTCACCAAAACGGGTATCCAGCGCAAAGATGGAGACCTGCCCCAGGTCCTGCGCGGTGACATAAAGCGTGTTGCTGTCGTCGCCGAAGGCGATGCTGCCGGCGCTGCGATCCCAGCCCGGCGCCAGCTCTTTCACTTCACCGCTGCGCAGATCCTTGAGCATTACGCGGAAGCGATCAGCCTCATAGGCGGGGATGCTCATCGCCATCCACGCCATGTACTGTCCGTCGGCGGAAAAGATGGGATGGCTGTCCCAGGCCGGATTATCGGCAGTCAAGTTGACCGGCTCGCCGCCGGTAACCGGCACTTGCCACAGGTCGTAGTTGGTGTGCCAGGACTGATCCCGTCCCGGCGCCTTGGCACTGAACACCAGGTGTTTGCCGTCCGGGGTGAAGCTCACCTCCTCCAGGCCGGAGAACGGCATCGGCGGCACTTCGGTGTCGAGGCCCTGGGTGACGTCCACGGGTTCGCTCAGGGTGTCGCCGTCCAGCGTCGCCACAAACAGGTGGTTGCGCAGGCCGTCCGTCCAGGTGTCCCAGTGGCGGTACATCAGTTCGGTGTAGTGCTGCCCGGTGGTTTTTACCGCGTCACGGGCTTCCGCTTTCTCCGCACTGCACGCCAGGGTGTCACAGGACGGGTCGATGCGCAGTTGCAGTGCCACCTGTTTGCCCGCGTTGTCGAACTTGAAGCCGTCCACACTCAGGGGCAGATCGGAGATCTGGCGGGCTTCCCCGCCAGCCAGAGGCAGATACCACAGCTGGGTGGAACCGGAGCGGGCAGAGAGGAAATAGATGCCTTTGCCGTCGGCGCTGAACGCCACGGAGTGCTCAGTGCCCTTGTCAAAGGTCAGACGCTCAGCTTTGCCGCCGACAACCAGGCGGTACAGGTCGGACTGAGCCTCATCGCCGTCAACGGTTTTCAGGCCGTACACCACGGTGCTGCCATCCGGAGACAGGGCGCCGGAGTGGACTTTATTAAAGCCGTTGAGGTGGTGGACATTAAAAGGTTCAGCAGCGACAGCACTGCCCAGGGGTAGCGCCAGAGTCAGCGCCGCAATCCATTGATTCATTGTTATTGTTCCCACTTAACTAGGCGGTTGGCGGGGGTGTCCCAACCAGACAGAAACCGCTCAGGGTTCGAAAAGCCCCCATACTTTTCCACGCTTGCAACCCGGGCGCAACCGTACCGCTACACCTCGGGGGTAAATCACCGCCGTTCAGGCCGAATCCAGATGGCGCCGGAGCAGAGGCGCAAAGGTGGTGCCCTGCACGATCAGGGAAAACAGCACTACGGCAAACACCATCGATTGCACGATCCACCACCCCGGCAGCGCGATGGGCAGTGACAGCACCAGGGCGATGGCGATCGCCCCGCGCAGCCCGCCCCAACTCAGCAACAGGGGCCACCCTCTGGGCAGTGGACGGCCGGACAGGGCCAACACCCCCTGGCACAGATACACCGAGGCAAAACGTGCCACCACCGCAGCGGTAATGGCGAGCGCCATCGCCCAGTAGTTCTGCAGGAACATGTCGAAGGTGATCACCAGCCCCATCAGGCAGAAGATCAGCAGATTAAACAGCAACCCAAACCATGACAGTCCGTGGTTTAGGGGCGATATGCCCGGGTACTCGGCGCGGGCCAGCCCAACCCGACACACCAACGCCGCACTGGCGGCCGCCATGATGCCCGATACGTGGAACAGGTGCTCGGCAGCGAAGAAACTGCCAAACGCCAGCAACAGCAGGCAGATCATTCCCAGGTCTTCCCGGGTCAGGTAACGGATTAGGGCCTGGCCAATCCACCCCATCATCGCGCCGGTGGCGATGCCGCCCAGAAACACCAGACCAAAGCGCAGCAGGATACCGAGCAGCGAGGGATCCACCAGCTTCTGCTGCAGTATCCCCATCACCAACGCAAAGAGCACAACCGCGGTGGCGTCGTTGAGCAGACTCTCCGCTTCAAACAGGGTGGCCAGGTCTTTGGGCGCCTGCAGACGCTCCAGCGTGGCCACCACCGCCACCGGATCCGTCGCCGAAAGAATGGCGCCGGTCAGTGCGGCCATCATCAGCGGCAGTCCGGTGGGTTGGCCAATGGCCCACCAGATCACGAACGCGCAGATGGCACCGGTCAGCAACACGCCGACGGTGGCGAGAAACAGCGCTTTGCCGGCCCAGAGTCGCAGCATGGAGGTGGGGAGGAACCAGGCGGCCTGAAAGATCAGGATGGGCAGGAACAGGTAGAACATCTGGTTCTGCACCATTTCCGCCTGAAAGCCCAGGTCCCACCCCAACGCCGTCACCACCAGCCCGGTGGACACACCACTGATCAGACAGGCCAGCGTAATCTCAAGCCCGGTGACCCGGTTAAGCAACGCTCCGCCCATAACCATGGCGACAAAGGCCAGAACCTGTCCAAGCAGTGTCAAGGTTTCCATGACGACTCCGATCGATGCCCCGTTTTTTACAGTATTGGACAGCGCACAAAAAAGGCCCCGTTGAACGGGGCCTTCCGGTTTACGCGTCCATCGCGGCTATCTCGCCACGCCAGTAGGACGGGCCACTTTCATGGACGTTGTTGCCGGTGGAGTCCACCGCAACGGTGACCGGCATGTCTTCCACTTCAAACTCGTAGATCGCTTCCATGCCGAGGTCTTCAAACGCCACCACGCGGGACTTTTTGATCGCCTTGGCCACCAGATAAGCGGCACCACCCACGGCCATCAGGTAGACCGACTTGTGGTCGGCGATGCTCTGCACGGTGGCGGGGCCACGCTCCGCCTTGCCGATCATCCCCATCAGGCCGGTCTGGGACAGCATCTGCTCGGTGAACTTGTCCATCCGCGTTGCGGTGGTCGGGCCCGCAGGACCAACCACTTCGTCACGAACCGCATCCACCGGGCCCACGTAGTAGATAAAGCGGCCATTGAAGTCCACGCCTTCCGGCAGGCCTTCGCCGGAATCCAGCAGGTCCTTGATGCGCTTGTGAGCGGCGTCACGGCCGGTCAGGATTTTGCCATTGAGCAGCAGCACGTCACCGGCTTTCCAGCTCTCCTGCTCCGCTTTGGTGATGTTGTCGAGGAACACGCGCTTGACGTTGTCGCCCGCTTCCTGGGTCACTTCCGGCCAATCTTCCAGTTTCGGCACCGGCAGTTCCGCCGGGCCGGTGCCGTCCAGGTGGAAATGGACATGGCGGGTGGCCGCACAGTTGGGGATCATCACCACCGGCTTGGACGCGGCGTGGGTGGGCGCGGACTTGATCTTCACATCCAGCACCGTGGTCAGGCCGCCCAGGCCCTGGGCGCCGATGCCCAGTTTGTTGGCGCGCTCGAAGATCTCAAGACGCAGCTTCTCTTCGGTGGTTTCGGCGCCACGGGCTTTCAGCTCGTGAATGTCGATGTGCTCCATCAGCGCCTCTTTGGCCATCACCGCGGCCTTTTCAGCGGTACCGCCGATGCCGATGCCCAGCATGCCCGGCGGGCACCAGCCAGCGCCCATGGTAGGCAGGGTCTTTTCCACCCACTCGGCGATGTCGTCGGAAGGGTTGAGCATCACCATCTTGGATTTGTTTTCGGAACCGCCGCCCTTGGCGGCGATCGCCACTTCAACGGTGTCGCCGGGCACCATCTCGATGTGCACCACCGCGGGGGCATTGTCCTTGGTGTTTTTGCGAGCACCGGCGGGGTCTGCGACGATGGAAGCGCGCAGCGGGTTGTCCGGGTTGGAGTACGCGCGGCGCACGCCTTCGTCCACCATCTCCTGTACCGTCAGATCACTGTCCCACTGCACCTGCATGCCGATCTTCACGAAGCAGGTGACGATGCCGGTGTCCTGGCACAGCGGGCGATGCCCCTGCGCGCTCATGCGGCTGTTGATCAGGATCTGCGCCATGGCGTCCTTGGCCGCGGGGTTGATCTCCCGGGCATGGGCGTCCGCCAGCGCGTCGATGAAGTCCTTCGGGTGGTAGTAGGAGATGTACTGCAATGCATCAGCCACGGAGCTGATGAAGTGCTCTTTCTGGATCACGGCCATTTTGTACTCCACGGGCGTCCCGCCCCTTTTTTTGCTATGCCAGTGTTTTTATAAGAGTTTGGAAGTGGCGCCTATGATACCCCCCTGAGTCGGACGGGGCCAGAGTTTGATCCCGGTCACGCCAGCTTTGCCACGACCCTCGTAACCGGCCTGCGCCTGGCTTTTGTGGACTGCCTCTAAGCGCTCTGCCCCGCACTGCCCAACGGCAAGCCTCCGAAGACGCAACGAACACGGTCACTAAATGGACAATTGAGCCACCTTGTGCCACCACTAGTGAAGCCAATTTCCGGGGCAACCACGCCCCAAATGTGCAAAGGGAGAGGAATATGCAACGACGTGAACTGATCCGACTGGGGCTGGTGGGGGCTGCGGCAACGCTA
>CAZWED010000255.1:0-5147 GCA_964632645.1 uncultured Ferrimonas sp.
ATGCAGCGGATTGCAAATCCGTGGACCTCGGTTCGACTCCGGGACGCGCCTCCATCTTATACTCCGCCCGAGTGGTGGAATTGGTAGACACAACGGATTTAAAATCCGTCGGCCGCATGGCCTTGCCGGTTCAAGTCCGGCCTCGGGTACCATTTCCACATCCGCGATGCGGACAACATTAAAGCTCAATCCTGATAAGGGGTTGGGCTTTTTTGTTATCCGTTTTCCGTATCAGGCCTCTTTGCCGGAGACTGGGCGAGAAAGCAAAACGGGGCCGAAGCGGCCCCGTTTTGGCTATTGGCAGGCCGATTAACTCGCCCGCTTATCCTCGATATAGCGATCAACGAGGCGTTCCAGAATGTCCAGCGGGACGGCGCCGTTTTGCAGCACCACATCGTGGAAGTCTCTCAGGTCAAAGCGCTCGCCCAGTTGCTCCTGGGCTTTGCTGCGCAGTGCCAGGATCTTCATCATGCCCACCTTGTAGGCGGTGGCTTGCCCTGGCATCACGATGTAACGCTCCACTTCAGAGATGACGTCGGATTCTGCCATCCCGGTGTTGTCACGCATGTATTCGATGGCCTGCTCGCGGCTCCAGCGCTTGTGGTGAATGCCGGTGTCCACCACCAGGCGAACCGCACGGAACAGCTCCGCCTGCAGACGGCCGACGTTGTCGAAGGGATCGTCCTGAAAACCCAACTCCCAGGCCAGCTGTTCACTGTAGAGCGCCCAGCCTTCGACGTAGGCGGTGAAGGGGGACATGCGGCGGAAGAAGGGCAGTCCCTCCTGCTCCATCCCCAGCGCGATTTGGAAATGGTGGCCGGGGATCCCTTCGTGGTACGCCAGGGTACGCATGCTGTAGCGCGGGGTCGCCTTGATGTCGTACAGGTTGGCAAAGAAGCGCCCTGGACGGCTGCCGTCAATGGCCGGTGGCTGATAGTAGGCACCGGGCGCGGTTTTCTCCTTGAACTCCGGGATACGCACCACTTCCATGCCCGCTGCGGGTCGGATGTTGAACGCTTCCGCCAGTCCGGCGTCAATCTCATCCAGAATCCCCTGGTAGTCCGCCAGGATCTCGGCCCGGCCCGCGTCGTTGTCCTCGTAGTAAAAACGCGGGTCCGCCGCGAGGGCATCAATGGTGGCGGTGAAACCGGCCTCGGCGTCAAACCCTTCACTGCCCAGAATGGCCAGGATCTCCGCCTGAATGCGGGCCACTTCCTCCAATCCCAGTTGGTGGATCTCGTCAGCGCTGTAATCGGTGGTGGTAAACAGCTTTAACGCCATGGCGTAGGCGTCGCTGCCCTGAGGCAGGTGCCAGAAGCCATCGTCGGTGCCTGCCTGCGGGCTCAGTGCCGAGAAGTAGTCGATAAAGCCCTGATAGGCGGGATAGACGTCATCGCGAATGCGTCGCTCAGCGTCGGCCAGCAGGCGCTGCTGATCCTCGGCCGGGATCCCGTCCGCCTCGGACAGTTTGGCGCTCAGCGAGGTGTAGAGGATGTTCTCGGTAACCGGGGTGGCGACGAAGTTGTTCATCTCGGTCAGCACCCGTTCAATAACGAAGCGTGGCGGGATGATCCCCTTTTCCGTACGCAGGCGGATCCCTTCCAGATTCTGCTCAAACTTGAGTTTTACTGCCGTCAGGCGCGACAGGTAGTGCTCGGCGTCTTCCACGCTGTGCACCTGGTGCTGGGCCTGCATAAAGCTGGGGTAGCCGTTCTGCACGCCAAACAGTTGGTTAACCGGGTAGTTGTGGTAGCGATAGGGCTTGGCGTCTTCGGCGTAGTCCAGCAGATACAGGGCGATCTCCTTGGAGAGGCGGTCGGCTTCGCTCAGGCTGGCGTCGTCGTATTCCAGAATGGTGGCGCGGATCTCGCTCACCTTCTCCATCATCTCGTTGCCCTTGGCGAGGCTGTCGTCATTCAGTTGGGCGTTGTGCCCCTTGATCCCCACGGATTCGAGGAAGCCCAATGAGGTCAGGGTTTCCGGGCTGTCAAACGCCATCTTGACCATCTCACGGTCAACGTACGCCCGGAAAAACATCGGCTTTTTGGCGTACCATTCGTGCGCCGCAAAACCTCCGGCCAGAACCAACACCGCGACCAGCGTCAGCGCGGTCCATTTAAACACCTTCCTAAACATGCTCCATTCCCTGTAGCCATGGCTGAAAGGATTAAACTAACTGGCTGAATTGGATAAATAAAGCGCGCATTGTTACGAAGGGTTAACATCCAGCCGGACCGCGTCACCCAGGCGCAGGGGCCCGCCGCTCAGCACCCGGGCGCAAAGTCCCCCGTGGCCCCGCATGGCGTTGAATCCTCCCGGGCCGAGCGCCGTTTCCATTTTGCTGCAGGGGGCGCAAATTTGTGTGCCCTCCAGCAGCACCGGACCGACCCAGAAGCGCTGGCCTTTGAGCGCCAGCACATTGAGGCCGGCAACCACCAGGTTGCGCCTCAATAGCGCCGGTTCAATGGGTTTGCCCAGCAGGCTCTGCAGTACGGCCAGATGTTCGTGCTGAATCAGGGTGAGCTGACGGCGGGCAGCCGGGCGACCGGCAAAGCGGTCACCCTCCAGGCCGTGATTGACGGTGGCGATGGCGTGGGAAACCGGGTGCATCGGTTCGCCTCGGGCCGGGCGAAGCCCGATCCAGGTTAGGCGGCCCACCTGGGGCAGGGTGCGTTGCAGGACTTCCAGTGTAGAGGGCATCACAGTGGCCGGTCAGGGTTTCAGGCCAAGGGTAGCCCCTCAATCGAAGTTCAGCAGCCAGTCGGACAAGCGTTCACACAACCGTTCGCTGACCCGCCCGAGGGGAAACGACTGGCGATAGCACACCTGGTACTCCTGCCAGAGGCTGTTTGGGGCCACCGGCAGCACCTTAAACTGGCCACTGCGCAGCCGCCGGGTCAGCAGTGGCGCCGGCAGCCAGGCCCACCCCACCTGTTGTTCGACCATATCCCGGATCTGCTCGAAACTGGACAGGCCAATGTAGTCGTTGCTGAGTCGGTACGGGGTCTGTACCTCGTGCTGAAGCGCCGCCGCCAGGGTGATCTGGGTGGCGTTTTGCAGGTCGTCATGGTCGAGGCGCGCTTGTTGGCTGAGCGGATGGGCGCCGCTGGCCACCCGTTGCAGGCGCATCCTTCCCATGCTTCGCTGCAGCAGCGCCGAATGGGCGGGCACCCCGAGGCCGAAGCCGAGGTCAACCGCGCCGGACGCCACGTGGCCGGGCAACTCCTGCGGGGTGGCCAGCACCAGGACGAAGCTCATCAGCGGAAATTCCTGCTTGAGCGCGACAATGCTGTCGCGCCACCAGACTTCCGGCAGGGCGTCGTCCCGGGCGATGCGGATCTGGCTCTCCTGGGTTTGCAGATACTGCTGACAGCGAGCGCGGATGCGCTGTTCGGTGGCCAGCAGTCGCTCGCAGTCGTCCAGCAGGGCCAGCGCCACCTCCGTGGGCACAATGGCGTTGCCGGAGCGCTCAAACAGGGTGACGCCGAACTGGTCCTCCAGCGCCGAGATTGACTGGCTGATGGCACTGCGGCTTTGGCCCAGCTGGGCGGCGACACGGGCAAGGGAACCCAGCCGGATGGCCAGAACCAGATGGTGTAGCGCTTTGGTGTTCACGGGGACTCCAGAACCGGGATGGCCAAGATTCAGCGTAAGAGTAATTAAACGTCAGAGGGCTGTCACCCGGATTCAGCCCAGCTTGATCAAACCCACGGCGACGATGATCAGGGCGATGCCCAGCCAGCCAACCGGCTTCAGGCGATGGCCGAGCCACAACTGGCCGAGCAGGGCGGTGCCGATGATGCCGAGGGCGCCCCAGGTGGCGTACGCCACCGCCAGGTCCATCCCCTTTACTGCCTGGGCAAGGGCGGTAAAGGCGGCCAGGATCAGGAACAGGGTGGCGGCGGCCCAGCCACGGTGCTGAAACCCTTTGGAGCGCGCCGCACACAGGTTGGCGCCGATGTCGAGCATAGCGGCGAACACCACGTATCCGATAAAGCCGTTCAGCATGATGACGCCTCCTCTTTGGGCGCTTCGCCGAGGGTGACCAGCACCATACCAATCAGCGCCAGCAGCAGACCGAACGCGGTGATGGCGGAGGGGATCTGTCCGAGCCAGAGGATGCCCACCAGGGCGATCAGGGTAAGGCCCAGCCCCTCCCACAAGGCGTAGGCAATGCCAATGGGGATGCGTTTGGCGGCCTGGGCGAGAAAGTAGTAGGAGGTGCAGACAAAGGCGTACAGCAAGCCGTACTTCAGTGCGTTGTCCTGCGGGCTGAGGGACATGACGCTGGTGCCCGCCACCTCGGTGACGATGGCCAGGGCAAGAAAACCCCAGTACAGCGTTTTGGATTTCATGACGACTCCCTAATGGCGCGGTATTCCGCGAGATGGGAGCCAGTGTAGAGGGGAGTAATCGGCGAGGCACGCTTCTGAGCGTCACTAAAACTGACGCTGGAGGCGGGGAAGTGACCGAAAAAATCGGCCCCGCGTCAGAGCGGGGCCGGCGAAGATCAGGCTTGCTGCTGTTGCAACCGCTGGTACCAGCGACCGTAGATCAGGATGCCCAGCGCTGAAAGGCTGCCGATGGCGGCGATCAGATACCAGGCAAACCCGATGTTGTGGGCCTGATAGAGGGTTTCCGTCAGCACGTAGGGGTCCTGGCCGGTGAATTCAACCAGGCGCATAAAGGCTTCGCCCTGGGGGATGGCGTCCACCTCAGCAGTGCTCATCCCTTCGCGGGACAGCATCAGGCGGGAGAAGGTCTCCTTGGAGGCGTACAGCTCATACAGTTTCGGACCCCAGTAGCCCTCCAGGCCCCAGCCGATGCCCTGAGGCAGCATGACAAAGCCCAGATACATCGCTTTTTTGCCCGCCGGCGCGATGTTGCCCATAAACTCGTTCTTCTTCGGGCTGATCATCATTTCGCCGAGGCTGAACAGGGCGATGGCAAACACCATGGCCCAGGCAAAGTTGGAGCTGCCGATGATCAGAAACGCGACGATGCTGGCCAGCGCGCCGACAAACATGGCGGTCATGATGCGGAATCTGGCGGTAAGGGCGGCGATGAGGAAGCAGCTGGTCATGATCATGCCGGCGTTCAGGTTCAGCATGCCTTCTGGCATCACCTTGGTGCCTTCGTTATTCAGC
>CAZWED010000256.1:0-2585 GCA_964632645.1 uncultured Ferrimonas sp.
ATCACCCGCTCCATCGCGGACCAGGCCCGCACCATCCGTATTCCGGTGCACATGATTGAGACCATCAACAAGCTCAATCGCATCTCCCGCCAGATGCTGCAGGAGATGGGCCGTGAGCCGACTCCGGAGGAGCTGGCTGAGCGGATGATGATGCCGGAAGACAAGATCCGTAAGGTGCTGAAGATCGCCAAAGAGCCGATCTCCATGGAAACCCCGATCGGTGACGATGAAGACTCCCACCTGGGCGACTTCATCGAGGACACCACCCTGGCCCAGCCGGTGGACTCCGCCACCGCCGAGAGTCTGAAAGCCGCCACCGCCGAGGTGCTGGCCGGCCTGACCGCTCGTGAAGCCAAGGTACTGCGCATGCGCTTCGGTATCGAGATGAACACTGACCACACTCTGGAAGAGGTGGGCAAGCAGTTCGACGTGACCCGTGAGCGTATTCGTCAGATCGAAGCCAAGGCACTACGTAAGCTGCGCCACCCGTCCCGCTCTGAGATCCTCAAGAGCTTCCTGGACGAGTAATTCGGCTGAACCAAAAAACGCCCCGCACTGCGGGGCGTTTTTTTTGGGGGCGGTTTACCACCCTCGTCGGGGCTCAAACGCCCGCTCTTTCCCTTGCGCCCGGGCGGTCGCGATGCGCTGATTACGCCCCAGCAGCACCTTGCACTGACGCCAGGTTTCGGACGCCAAAAGGCGGCCACCACCCGGCAGGGCGTGCTTGCGGAACAGTCCTTTCACCGCCGCCAGCGCATCCGGTGAACGCTCGATAAGGGTGGCGGCCATCGCCTCGGCCCGGGCCATCGGGTCCGCGCAGACCTCGGTCACCAGCCCCAGCTCCTGGGCCCGACTGGCACCAATGCGTTCGGCACTCATCGACAACCACATGGCGTGGTCCGCCGCCATCAGCTCCCGCAGGGCCAGGCTGCCTCCCATATCGGGGATCAGGCCCCAGCGCCCCTCCATGATGGAGAGCTCCCCCTCCGGGCTGACCAGGCGAAAGTCCGCCCCCAGGGCAATCTGCAATCCGCCGCCCCAGATCCGGCCGTGCAGCACCGCGATCACCGGCACCGGCAGGTCGCGCCAGCCGGTGCTGACCCGTTGCGCCAGATTGGCCCGCCCGGGCCACCACTTGGCCAGCAGGCCCAGCGCCTGCCGGGGGTTACCCATCACCGCTTTGACGTCCAGCCCGGAGCAGAAGTCCTCCCCCGCGCCGGACAGCACCACCACGCGAACGGTTCGATCCCTGGCGATCCGCTTCTGTACCGCCACGATCGCCTTAAAGCTGGCCCAGTCCAGGGCATTGCGTTTGTCCGGACGGTTCAACGTCACGTGCGCCACACCCTGCTCTACCCGATACCTAATTCGCTCGTCCATGACACCCCTCCTTGAGATCCGACCAGTAACGTATCAGCTTTGTTAAAGGCATGACAACTATTGGCTTTTTCAATAAACTGGCCGAGTTTTTTTGGGCATATCCGCAGGAGAAGGGCAGTTGGCTGTACAGGTGTTGATCTGTGACGATTCCGCCATGGCGCGCAAGCAGCTGGCGCGGAGTCTGCCCGAAGATTGGGACGCAAATATCCAGTTTGCGGTGGATGGCCGTGATGCCCTTTCCCGCCTGAGCCAGCAGCGCTTCGACCTGCTGTTTCTCGACCTCAATATGCCCAACCTGGATGGCTACGGCGTGCTCTCCGAGCTCAAAGGCGACCCCAAGGCCCCCGATGTTCTGGTGCTCTCTGCCGACATTCAGCCCCTCGCCTACCAGAAGGTGATGGATCTCGGGGCCCTCAACTTTCTGCGCAAGCCCATCACGCCGGTGGCGCTCAAACAGGAACTGATCCAGTTCGATCTCTACCGCAGTGGTTCACTGCAACATCAGGCCGCCAGCGCCGTCGCCATGGACGACGCCCTGAGGGAGATCTGCAACATCGCTATGGGGCAGGCGGCGGACAACATGGCCAAGGTGCTGGGGGCGTTCATTGAACTGCCGGTGCCCAAACTTCGCCGCCTTCAGGCCAGCGAGATGGAGATGCTGCTGGCCGCCTCGTTCCAGGACGACGCCCTGAAAGTGATCTCCCAGGGTTTTATCGGCGCGGGCATTGCCGGTGAAGCCCTGCTGCTGTTTGAGCAGAGCTGCTACGAGAGCATGGGCCGCCTGATGGGGATGAGCGACCTGAATACGGACGCCGCCCGTCTGGAGGTGCAGATGGACACCGCCAACCTGCTGTTCGCCTCCTTCCTCAACGGCCTCTCCGAACAGCTGCACATCCCCTTCTGCCAAAGCCACCCCGTGGTGCTGAGTTCAGTACCCACCTGCCAGCTGCGGGGCGAAACCCTGGCGGTGGAGATCAGTTACCGCCTGACCGAGCAGCAGATCCTCTGTGATCTGTTGCTGTTCTTCCCCCAGGACAGCCTGAACCGGCTGGAACACAACCTGCAGTACCTGCTGGAGTAGTCTTGAACGACCACGAAATTGAGCACCTGCACCGCCTGACCCAACTGCTGCAAGGCATCGAAGTGGGCCTGGTGGTGATCAACCGGGATTACCGGGTACAGCTTTGGAACGGTTTTATGGAGAA
>CAZWED010000256.1:2595-5143 GCA_964632645.1 uncultured Ferrimonas sp.
TCCGGCCTGAGTGCCCAGCAGGTGCGGGAGCGCTCCCTGTTTGATCTCTTTCCCGACCTCCCCAAGGAGTGGCTGATCAGCAAGCTGGAGGCCGCCTTCCTGCTCAACAGCCGTTCCTTTACCGTGTGGGAACAACGCCCGTTCGTGTTTCCCTTTGCCTACTCCCGGCCTATCACCGGCGGCAACCAGATGATGTGCCAGAACATGACGGTGCAACCGCTGCAGGACCTGAGCGGGTCGGTCAGCCACGCCGCCCTGATCCTCTACGACGTCAGCGTTCAGGCTGCGGACCGGCGCCAGCTGGCCTCCGCCAATGAGAAGCTGGAGCGCCTGAGCCAGGTCGACCCGTTAACCGGCCTGGCCAACCGGCGTCAGTGGGAGCAGGCGCTGGAGCACGAGTTCCAGCGCTGTCGCCGCTACCAGCCCCCCAGCTGCCTGCTGGTGGTGGATGTGGACCACTTTAAGAAGGTCAACGACCAGTATGGCCACGCCGCCGGCGATCAGGTGCTGAACGAGCTGGGCAACCTGCTGGCCCGCACCCTGCGCAAAACCGACCTGGTGGCTCGCTACGGCGGGGAGGAGTTCGTGGTGTTGTTGACGGAAACGCGGCCGGAGCAAGGCATCCTGCTGGCAGAACGTCTGCGGGTGGCGGTGTCGGAGATGGTGATCCGGTTGCCGCAAGCGCTTAACATCACCATCAGCCTGGGCCTCTGCCCGTACCGGCACGATCTGCCCTCCTCCCAGGCCTGGTTCGAAGCGGCAGACCGCGCCCTTTATCAGGCCAAGCAGGCGGGCCGTAATCGATTGGAGGTGGTGTCATGATCCGTCCCTACACGCCGCAGGATCTGGCGGCCATCACCGCCATCTACAACCACTATGTGGAGAAGGAGATCGCCACCTTTGAGGAGGTGGCGCTGACCGAAAGCGAGATGGCGGCCCGTCTGAACACCATCGCCCAGGAGTTTCCGGTGCTGGTGCTGGAGGACGCTCAGGGGAGGTGCATCGGCTACGCCTACGGCAACCACTTTAAGCCCCGCAGCGCCTACCGTTTCACGGTGGAAACCACCATCTACCTGGCCCCGGAGCGACAGCAACGGGGGGCCGGTACCCGGCTTTACCAGGCGTTACTGGATGCCCTCGCGGCCCAGGGCATTCGCGAAGTTCTGGGGGTGCTGACCCAGCCCAACCCCGCCAGCGAGGCCCTGCACCGCAAACTGGGTTACCAGCATCGGGGCACACTGCAGGCGGTGGGCTTCAAGTTTGGCCGCTGGCTGGACGTGGCGTTCTGGCAAAAGTCCCTTACAGGGCGTAACGCTTAAGGCGATCCTCTTTGCGCCGCCCGGTTCCCACCCGGCGGTCGCCCTTCAACGGATCCCAGCGCAGGGACGCCCTGCGGTCCGGCTGTCGCCGACGCTGCACATGACGCCGGTCTTCTCCCACAAACTCCTTCATCGTCCACCTCCAACTCAGGCCCAAACTTCAACTATAGCCAAGCCGGTTGGAAACGACGGAAGGGCAAAAGAAAAGGCGGCTCAATGGCCGCCTTTTTCCGTTTAGTGAGCCTGCTCTTCAGACTCCACAAAGTAGGTGCCCCAGCCGTCGTAGAGCACATCGTGCTTGTCGGCCAGGCGGATCAGGGTTTCGCAATCCTTATCCAGGCGTTCGATGTCCAGCTCGTGCTCGGTAACGGCATCGAAGCAGAACACGATGGCACCGTCGTCCAGTTCCACCTCTTCGGCGTCTTCCACCTGGAAACCGGCTTTAAAAGCGTCCACCGCCACTTTCTCAAGCGCGTCAAAATCCGAGCTCGCGAAGTGGTGCTCGATGGTGTAGGTGGCGTCCTTCACGGAGCCATCTTCCAGCAGGGCCTCGACGATTTCGCGGGTTTCTTCCTGCTGTTCGGCAATCAGTTGTTCAATGGCCATGGGTCTCTTTCTCCTCACGCAATGGCGGCATTATACCGCGGCGGTCTGGCTGAGTCTGCGAGCCTCGGCAGTCAACTCATCAAAACGCTTCTGCATCAGATCGTAGACCCGTTGCGCCAGTTCACGCACGTCTTCACGTCCCATACCGGCGGTGCTGATCGGCTCCATCGCTTCAACGATCACCACGCCGTTGCGGGAGCGGCCGAGCTTGATGTCACTCTGGCAGGAGGAGATCACCGGGACGATCGGCACACCGGCCTGGATCGCGGTGTGGAATGCGCCGCTCTTAAACGGCAGCAAACCCCGGCCACGGGAGCGGGTTCCTTCGGGGAAGATCCAGACGGAAAGCGCTTTATCACGGATGCTGCGGGCCGCCTTCTCAATGGTGGCGATCGCCTTTGAGCGGTTCTTGTGGTCGATCAGGATGTTGCCGCTCAACCAGTAGAGCTGACCAAACAGCGGGATCCACACCAGGCTTTTCTTGCCGATGCTGACCGTGCCGCGGGGCACCATGCTGCTCTGGATAAAGAGATCGAAGTTGTTCTGGTGGTTGCCAACAAAGACCACGGCCTGGTCCTTCGGCAGGTGCTCCTGGCCACGACGAATCACCTTCACACCCAGCA
>CAZWED010000257.1:0-5128 GCA_964632645.1 uncultured Ferrimonas sp.
GCTGTTGGCCCCAGAAGGCCCCAACCGCAAGCTGATCACCCTCTCTGCCGGTGTCGCCGTTGTGGCCCACGCCCTGGTGCTGGGCGATGCCATTCTGATGAAGAACGGGCAGAACTTCAGTCTCACCAACACCCTCTCGCTGCTGGTGTGGATCATTACCGTGTCGGTCACGGTCATGATGCCGCGGATGAAAGTGCTGGTGGTGTCTCCGGCGGTCTACCTCTGTGCCATCCTGGCGGTGGTCGGCCTGTGGCTGCTGCCCCCCAAGTACATCACCCACTTTGAAGCGGAGCCGATGGTCCTGACCCATGTGGTGCTGGCCCTGCTCTCCTACGCGGTGATGCTGCTGGCGGCGCTCTATGCCCTGCAACTGGCGGGCATCGACCGACGCCTGAAACAGCGGCAACTGATGCTCAATCCGTCACTGCCGCCGCTGATGACCGTAGAGAAGCAGCTGTATCACCTGATCTGGATCGGTTTCATCCTGCTGACCCTGGGCCTGCTGACCGGCTGGGTGTTCCTGGATAACTTCCTCGGCGACGGCAAAGGCCATAAGGCGATCCTGTCGATGGTGGCCTGGGCGGTGTACGCCATCATGCTGGCCCGTCACCACAGCAAGGGGATGCGCATCCGCTCGGCGGTGGCCTTTACCCTCAGTGGCGCGGTGTTGCTCTCCATCGCCTATTTCGGTTCCCGCATCGTTCGTGAGCTGATCCTGACCTGAGCGTTTGGGGCGCGCCCTTGACAGGGCGTGCCCCAGCCGTTTAATTAAGGATCCGAACGGCCAAAGAGACCTCACGTTGGACGACATATCCACGGGCAGTTTATTACTGATACTTGCCCTCCTGATCTTCATTTCCGCCTTCTTCTCCGGTACCGAAACGGCGATGATGTCGCTGAACCGGTATCGCCTGCGCCACCTCGCACAACGGGGTCACAAAGGGGCCCTGCGGGCGGATCGCCTGCTGCAGCGCCCGGACTGGCTGATCGGTCTTATCCTGATCGGCAACAATCTGGTCAACATTCTGGCCTCCGCCATCGCGACCCTGATTGGCCAGCGCCTCTACGGCGACTGGGGCATCGCCCTCGCCACCGGTGTGCTGACTCTGCTGATCCTGATCTTTGCCGAAGTCACGCCAAAAACCCTGGCCGCCCGCTATCCGGAAAAGCTGGCCTACCCCAACAGCCTGCTGTTGCGCCCCATGATGTCCCTGTTCTATCCGCTGGTGTGGCTGGTGAACCTGATCAGCAACGGCCTGCTGCGGGTTCTTGGCCTGGCCCATCACAGCGGCAACAGCGACCACCTCAGTGCCGATGAGCTGCGCAGCGTGGTGCATGAGGCCGGAGGCCTGATCCCCCGTCGTCACCGGGAGATGCTGGTGTCGATCCTGGACCTGGAGAAGGTCACCGTGGAGGAGATCATGATCCCCCGCGCCGAGATCTACGCCATCGACATCAACGACGACTACAAGGCGATCATCCGTCAGCTGACCCACAGCCCCCACACCCGTGTCCTGCTCTACCGGGATAACATCGATGATGTGGTGGGGGTGATTCACCTGAGCGACGTATTGCGTTTGTTTACACGGGACCAGAAGCCCAACGACAAGAGCACTCTGCTGCGCGCCGTGCGGGAGATCTACTTCATTCCGGAAGGCACACCGCTGAACGTGCAACTGCTGAAGTTTCAGCGCGCCAAGGAGCGCATTGGTCTGGTGGTGGACGAGTATGGCGACATCCAGGGCCTGGTCACTCTGGAGGACATTCTGGAGGAGATCGTCGGGGACTTTACCACCGGTCTTCAGGGACCGCCCAGCGAGGGGATCTGCCGTCAGGAGGATGGCAGCCTGATTGTTGACGCCAGCATCACGGTGCGGGATCTCAACCGGGAGACCCACTGGAGCCTGCCCACCGACGGGCCGAAAACCCTCAACGGCTTAATTCTGGAACGGTTCGAGGACATTCCCGACCCGAAAACCCGCCTGGAGATTGATGGTCACGGCCTGGAAGTGATGGAAGTGGCGGATAACCGGGTAAAATCCGTGCGATTTTTGCCAGCAAACTGATTTTTAAGCAACTACGCTTAGACTCCGCGCTGCGAAAAAGGATTGAGCCATGCAACGGCCACGTCGTCTCCTCTGCGGCTGGCCCCTGGTTGTTGCTGTCGTCCTGTTGCCTGCTGCAGAAGCCCAAGATCTGCCCCTGCCCAATGAGCCGCCGATGGCGCTCACCGCCCCTCTGGCGCCAGCCAGCGAAAACTTGTGGGAGCTGAGGTGGGGCGAGCCCGACAGCCACTGGTTTGTCACCAGTGACTGGGAACCGAGTCAGGAAACCCGCGTAGAGGGGGGTTACCAGATGGGCCGGGCCCGGTTGTCACTGGACGTTCGCCATCAACAGGACCACAACCGCGGCGACCAGATGGCCCTTTCCCTGATCGCCCGTTACCGCTTTTAGGATTCCAGCACCACCGTCGCGGTGGCGTAATGCTGCTCGTCGGAGAGGCTGATGTGCAGCCCCCGTCCCCCCAGTTGCTCAAACCGCTCAAGCGCCCCACCGGAGAACACCAGGATGGGGGCGCCCCATTCGTTGTGCTGCAGTTCGATGTGCTGGAAAGACACACCCCGACCTATGCCGGTGCCCAACGCCTTGGCCGCCGCCTCTTTGACCGCAAACCGCTTGGCCAGCAACCGGGCCGGCTCTTTGCTCTGCGCCAGCGTTGCCCGCTCTGACTCGGTCAGGATGCGGGCGGCAAAACGCGGCCCCAGGCGCTCATACTGCGCCTGGATGCGGGCAATTTCGACGATGTCGGTACCAAGGCCGATGATCATGCTTACAACCCCTGGCGGGCTTCCAGCATCAGGCGCTTCATGTCCCGCACGGCGAGATCCAGGCCGTCAATGGCCGCCCGGGCGATGATGGCATGGCCGATGTTCAGCTCGTACAACTCGGGGATCGCGGCGATCGGCTTGACGTTGTGATAGTGCAGACCGTGGCCGGCGTTCACCACCAGCCCTTTGTCGTGGGCGTAACGGGCCGCCTCGCGGATGCGATTGAGCTCCTTGTCACGACGGCTCTCCTCCTCCTCATCGGCATAGTGGCCGGTGTGGATCTCGATGTAGGGCGCGCCGGAAGCGACCGCCGCATCGATCTGGCGGGGGTCCGCATCGATAAACAGGGAAACTTTGATGCCGGCCTGACGCAGGCGGGTCACCGCATCGGTGATCTTGTTGAGCTGACCGGCGACGTCCAGCCCGCCCTCCGTTGTCAGCTCTTCCCGCTTTTCCGGCACCAGGCAAACGTACTCCGGGCGGATCCGCTCGGCGATCGCCAGCATCTCTTCGGTCACCGCCATCTCGAGGTTCATGCGGGTCTTCAGGGTCTTGGCCAGCACTTCCACATCGCGGTCGATGATATGACGACGATCCTCCCGCAGATGGATGGTGATGCCATCGGCACCGGCGTGTTCCGCCACCGCCGCCGCGTGGACCGGGTCGGGATAATCCGTGCCACGAGCCTGGCGCAGGGTGGCGATGTGGTCGATGTTAACGCCCAGAAGAATGCTCATTACGTCCTCGTTGCTGTAAAAATAGCGTCCGGCTGTGCAGTGGCTTGTCCCCCAGCAAGGGGCGCAACAGCTCACGCACTGCCCGTTTGATCTCGTTCATGGCTTGCGGCGTTTCCAGCCGCTGTTGCTGCCATTGCAGCAGGCTGTCGCCACTGTAGCCGCTGGCCGCACCTCCCCGCAACACCCAACCCCGTTGGGGCTGCCAGGCGTAGCGGAAGGCGGGCTCCAGAGGGTCGCCATCGGCATCCTCTCCCGCCGGCGGCAAGACCCCAAGCAGGTCCAGCAGGGCCCGCTCAAACTCCCTCAGCTGAGGCTCCATCGGGCCGTCGTCGGCCAGCCCCATCAGAGCGTCGTGGTAGTGGTCAAACAGCCCGTCCAGCGGCTGCCACTCCTGCAGCAGTCGCTGACACAGTTCATTGAGGTAGAGTCCGGCGTAGAGTCGCTGGCCGGTCAGGGGCAGAGGCAGGGTGGGCGCCTCCAGCTGGGCCAGGGTACGAAGGGAGGTGCGCCCGGAAAGGGCAATCATCAGGGGACGAAATGGCTGAAGCTGGGCTTTTTTCGCCCCACCGCTCTTGCCACCGACCCGGGCAACCGCCGCCACCCGACCATGGGTTTCCGAGAGCAGATCGAGCAACAGGCTCGACTCCCGGTATGGCCGGGCGTGCAGCAGGTAGGCGCGGTGCAGAGACTCAGTCGTCGCCATACCCCAGGCTTCGCAGTGCCCGTTCGTCGTCGGCCCAACCGGATTTCACCTTCACCCAGGTTTCCAGGTAGACCTTGGTATCGAACAGTTTTTCCATGTCCAGACGGGCTTCCCGACCGATGGTACGGATCTTCTCGCCCTTGTTGCCGATCACCATCCGCTTCTGGCCGGAACGCTCCACCAGGATCAGGGCATTGATGTGATAGGTGCCCTTGTCGTCGACCTGGAACTGCTCGATCTCCACGTTGATGGAGTACGGCAGCTCATCGCCGAGGAAGCGCATCAGCTTTTCCCGCACGATCTCCGCCGCCATAAAGCGCTGACTGCGGTCGGTGACGTACTCTTCGGGGAAGTAGTGGATGCACTCGGGCAGCTCTTTCTGAGCCATCTCGATCAGCGGCTGCACGTCATCCCCTTTACCGGCGGACATCGGCACGATGGCGTCGAAGGGAAACTGCTCCTGCAACCACTGCAGATGCGGGATCAGCTCCGCCTTTTCCTTGATCTGGTCCACCTTGTTGATCACCAGCACCGTTTTGCGGGTGTCGGCGCCACGACGGATCTTGTTCAGCACCATCTGGTCGTCGGCGGTCCACTTGGTGCCTTCCACCATCATGATCACCATCTCCACATCGCCGATGCTGGAAGCCGCCGCGCGGTTCATCAGGCGGTTGATGGCCCGCTTCTCTTCCACGTGCAGCCCGGGGGTGTCCACGAAGATGGTCTGGTACGGGCCTTCGGTGTGGATGCCCATGATGCGGTGGCGGGTGGTCTGGGGTTTGCGGGAGGTGATGGACACCTTCTGTCCCAGCAGACGGTTCAGCAGGGTGGACTTGCCCACGTTGGGGCGGCCCACAATG
>CAZWED010000258.1:0-5126 GCA_964632645.1 uncultured Ferrimonas sp.
CACCAAGAAGATCATTAAACTTGTGGAGATGAATCGATTTTCTTTGCTGGAGAAGCTCACCAGCGACGTACTGGCCATCGCCAGCGAACATCATTGGGTGGATTACGCCACGGTGGAAGTGGACAAGCCGCACGCCCTGCGATTCGCCGATTCGGTCTCGTTGCAACTGAGCTACCAGCGCGACTGAGCGAGGTAGACCGTGAAACTGCTGATCACCGGAGGTACCGGATTCATTGGCCGGGCGCTGATCGCCCGGCTGGCGCCTCAACACGACATCACCGTGCTGAGCCGCGATCCGGAAAAGGTACAGACTCTTCTGGGACCGGGGGTTACGCCCCTGCGTTCGTTAGCGACACTGGCCAATCTGGACGCTTTTGACGGGGTGATTAACCTGGCCGGAGAACCCATTGCGGAGGGACGCTGGACCACCAACAAAAAGCGCCAGATCTGCGACAGCCGCTGGCAGTTAACCGAATCGCTGGTGCGTCTGCACCGGGCCTCTTCCGCGCCACCATCGGTGTGGCTCAACGCGTCGGCCATCGGCATTTACGGTGCCCGAGATGCCACGCCGGTGGATGAAACCACGCCGCTGACGCCGATGGGGTTTGCCGAGCAGGTCTGCGAACGATGGGAGGGGATCGCCAATCGCGTTGCCGACCAGACCCGCCTGTGCATCATCCGCATCGGTTTGGTCCTGCACCCCGACGGCGGCGCGCTGAAGAAGATGTTGCCGGCGTTTCGCCTGGGACTGGGTGGCCCGATGGGGGACGGCGATCAGATGATGTCCTGGATCCACCGTGACGACCTGGTGTCCCTGCTCTGCTACCTGCTGGAGCACGAGTCCTGCCGCGGCGTCTTTAACGGCACCGCCCCCAATCCCGTCAGCAACCGTGCGTTCAGCCAGGCACTGGGGCAAACCCTGGGACGCCCGGCCTTCCTCCCGGCACCGGCTGCCGTGTTAAAGCTCGCCCTTGGGGAGATGAGCAGTTTGCTGCTCACCGGCCAGGCGGTGCTGCCCCGGGCCGCCGAAGCGGCCGGATTCCAGTTTCAGTTTCCGCAACTGCACGAGGCGCTGGCCAACCTGCTCAATCGCGCCTGAGCAGGGCGGCGCAATTCTGGGCCAGCAGGCGACGGCAGGCCAGCCGGCCCATCAAGCCAATGAGCAGCGCCCCAAGCAGCGGCGTCAGCAGCCACCATTGCCAGTGCGCTTGCACAACGAGATTGAACACCTGGGTTTTCAGCAGGTAGAGGGTCAACTCGGCCACCATCACCGCCAGCAGCCCCGCCAGGCCCCCCAGGATAAGAAACTCCCAGTTCACGGCACGGCGCAACAACCGACCCGGCGCCCCCAGGGTTCGCATGATGGCCAGTTCCTGCCGTCTTGATGCCATGCCCGCTTCGGTCTGGGCCAGCAACACCAGCGCCGACGCCACCACCACCACCAGCAACACCAGAGTGAGCGCCAGCGACACCTGGTCGATCACGCCACGCAACTGCTCAATCAGGGCCCCCACGTCGATCACCGAGACGGTGGGGAACTGGCGAATCAGCTCCCCCACCAACTCAGGTTGCCCCGACGGGTGATAGAAGCTGGCGATGTACGTGGCCACAAACGGCGACAGCACTTCCGGCGGAAAAATCATAAAGAAATTGGGTTGCATGGTTTCCCAGTTTACCTGTCGCAAACTGGTGACCTTCACCGCAAACTCCCGACCGTCAACGTTGAAGCTCAGGCGATCACCCAGGCCAATGCCCAGACGCTCAGCCACCTGCGCCTCCACCGACACTTCATCGGTGCTGTCCGCAGCAAACCACTGACCGGCCACTACGGGGTTGTTGGGCGGCAGCGTCGAACGGTAGGTCAGATTGAGCTCTCGGCCAATGCCGCGAGGGCCTCGGGCGTCGGACGACGAGTCCTCCTTGGTGACCGGTCGGCTGACGGTTTCGCCGTTAATGGCGGACAAGCGCCCGCGAATCACCGGATAGAGGTCCGTCGCAACCACGTTACGCTCGGCCAGAAACGCCGTCATCTGTGCGGTCGATTCCGGGGCGATATTGATCAGAAAGTGATCCGGCGTGTTCTCTGGGAGTTGCGCCTGCCAGTCCTGCAGAAGATCCTGACGCAGGGCCAGAATGGTCAACAGCAACATCAGGGCCACCGAGAACCCAACCAACTGCAACGCGTTGTCCGCCGCTCGGCGACGCAATCCGGCCAGTGCCAGCTTCAGCGGGCTCGATGTCGCCATCCCCAGTTGCCGGCCACTGCGCAGCAGCAACACCCCGACCAACGCCAGCAAACCGCCCAGCACCAGGGTGCCGACGATCAGCACCAGTGTCATCCGGACGCTGCCACTGTACAGCCAGGCCAGCAGCCCCAATGCGGCCATCGCCAGTAAGGCATTCAGCCCGGCGCCCCAGCGCGCGGGGCCGATGTCCTGACGCAGCACCCGCATCGGCGGCACCGACAGCAACCGAAGCAAGGGATAGAGGGTAAAACCGAAGCCGGCAATCAGCCCGGTTCCTGCCCCCAACAACAGCGGACGCCAGGGAAACGCGTCCATCGAGGCGCTGCCGAACTCGGCGGGCAGCAGGGTAATCATCCCCTGTGCCGCCAGCGCCCCCAAGCCCAACCCGACAGCGATGCTGAGCAACGTCACCAGCGCCAGGTGAGAAACGAAAACCGTCCGTACCTGGTTATGACTGGCACCGAGGGTTTTGAACATGGCGACCACATCGTAATGCCGCTGACAATAACGGCGGGCCGCTACGCCAATGGCGGCACACGCCAGGGCGATGCCCAGCAGGGCGGAAAGCAACAGAAACTGCTCTGCCCGCCCAATGGCCCGGGCCAGGGGCGATTCCTGGGAGCGCACGTCGATCAAACGCTGGGAAGTGGTCAGTCGGGTTTCTAGAAAACGCTCCAGCTGCGCAATGGCCGACTCCCGTCCGGCGAACTGGTATCGCCACTGCAGGCGGCTGCCCGGCTGCACCACCCCGGTTGCCGCCACATCATCAAGCCGCATCAGCACCACCGGCGCCGAGGCAAACACGTTGAATCCGGCATCCGGCAAACGGTTTATGGCGGCATCCATGCGGAACATCGCTTCGCCGACCTCAGCCTCTTCTGCCCGCTCCAGCCAACTGGCCAGGCGTCGATCCAACCAGAGGGCGCCGGGGGGTGGCAACGCGGTGGTGGTGGGCGTCATCAGCTCAATCTCGCCACGCAACGGGTACTGCTCGGAGACGGCTTTGATGGTCACCAGTTGCAGGTCATCACCGGCAAACAGCATCGACTGAAACTCCAGCGTTGTTGCCACCGCCAGTCCCAGCTCTTGGGCATGTTCCAGCCAGGTGGGGTCGACCTCCTGGGGAGAAGTGAGGATTCGATCAGCCGCCAGAAAGGACGCCGCCTGATGATCGATGGCCCGCTTCAATCGGTCGGACACCAGCCCCAATCCGCTCACCGCGGTCACGGCCAGGATAAGGGCAGCGGCAATGAGCCTGAGCTGGCCCCGCGCCAGCTCCCTCCGAAACAGGCGCCACGCCAACGGCAAGCTGCTCATAACGCCTCCAGTCGGCCAGCGTTCATCGCCACCTGTCGCTGGCAGCGTTTCGCCAGGGTCAGATCATGCGTTACCAACACCAGTGTGGTGCCCTGTTCCCGGTTCAGTTCGAACAGAAGGTTCTCGACGGTGTCACTGTTGGTGTGATCAAGGTTCCCGGTTGGCTCATCAGCAAACAGGATGGCCGGGCGGGTGGCAAAAGCCCGGGCAATCGCCACCCGTTGCTGCTCGCCACCGGAAAGTTGGTTGGGGAAATGGTCAACCCGTTGCGCCAGACCCACCCGACTCAGCAACGCTTCCGCCGTCTCCCGGGCCCCCTGATGCCCGGCCAGCTCAAGGGGGAGCATCACGTTTTCAAGGGCGGTCAGGCTGTCTACCAGCATGAAAGACTGGAAAATAAAGCCCACCTTCTGCCCTCGCAAAGCGGCTCGTTGCTCCTCGTCCAGCTGGTGCAGCGGTGCACCCGCGAGCCAGATCTCACCGCTGCTGGCTCTGTCCAGACCTGCCAGCAACGCCAGCAGCGTTGACTTGCCCGCGCCGGATGGGCCAATCACTGCAAGGGATTCGCCCTGCTTGACTTCAAGATCAACGCCCTTAAGGATCGAGAGTGAGCCGTCGAGCGTATCAACGTCTCTGGAAAGCTGACGAACGACGATGGCCGAATCCGGCGCATTTTGGAATGAAGGAGTAGACATGCTGCGGCGATCCCTGCTGATTCTCATTTTCTGTTTATACCAGCCCGGAGCGTGGGCCGATCAGCCATCCATTCTAATACTCGGCGATAGCCTAAGCGCAAGCTATGGCATGGACGAAGCTGAAGGCTGGGTAAAAAAATTGCAACAAAATCTACCGGGTGCACGCTTTATCAATGCTTCGGTCAGCGGCGAAACCAGCGACGGAGGACTTCGCCGCCTTCCCGGACTGCTCAAACAGCATCAGCCAGACTGGGTGTTTGTTGAGCTCGGTGGGAACGATGGGTTAAGAGGGTTTCAGCCGGCATTAACCCGGCAAAATCTGGACGAAGTGATCACCTTGAGTAAAGCCTCGGGCGCGCAGGTGATGCTGTCCGAAGTGATGGTGCCACCCAACTACGGTCGACGGTATGCAGAGCGGTTTCAGCAAATATTCGCCACGCTGGCCGAGCAGCATGGCGTGGACTTGGTGCCCTTTTTCATGACCGAGATCGCCATTGACCCAAGCTTGATGCAAGCCGACGGCATTCACCCTAATCGGGCCGCCCAGGAAAAGATCGCCACCTTTTTACAGCCCTGGTTTGAGCAAGCCATCGGTGAGTAACACCAAAAGGGGTGGGGCTGTTCATCCCAAAAAACAAAAAAGCCACCCGCAAGGGTGGCTTTTTTGTGGGCTACCGTCTTTCGACCGCAGCGTTTGCCCGAAGGCAAGAATGCGTGGCGTCCTGTTCGGATGCGCCCCGCTACCGTCGTTGCGACTCTTTGATGTTTTACCACCATTGCTCGACCGCAGCGTCTGCCCGAAGGCAAGAATGCGTGGCGTCCCCTAGGGGATTCGAACCCCTGTTACCGCCGTGAAAGGGCGGTGTCC
>CAZWED010000259.1:0-5118 GCA_964632645.1 uncultured Ferrimonas sp.
GCGTCTTGATAAATACCTGTGCAGCTGCACCGATCTCACCCGCTCCATGGCGAAAAAGTTGTTGCACAAAGGGGTCGTGCTTTGCGATGGCGAAGTGGTGAAGGATCCCGGCTATAAGGTCACGGATGAGACTCTGGTGGTGCTGGAGGGGAAGGCGCTGGGACCGGTGGCCACCCGCTACCTGATGCTGCACAAGCCGGCGGATTACCTCTGTTCCAATGTGGACGAACTCTACCCCTCGGTGCTGAATCTGGTGGACCTGCCCAAGCGCGAAGCGCTGCGCATTGCCGGGCGTCTGGATGTGGACACCACGGGCCTTGTGCTGCTCAGTGAAGATGGTCAGTGGTGCCATCAGATCACGTCGCCCCGCCGTCAGTGCAGCAAGCGCTACCGCGCCTGGTTGGCGGAGCCGCTGGTGGCGGACGCCGAGGCGCGCCTGCTTGAGGGGCTGCAACTGCACAATGAAGAGGGCCTCACCCGTCCGGCTCAGCTGGAGCGGATTTCCGACACCGAAGTGCTGCTCACCATTGAGGAGGGGAAATACCACCAGGTGAAGCGGATGTTTGCGGCACTGGGCAATAAGGTGGTGGGGCTGCACCGGGAGGCGATCGGCGCCATTGAGCTGGATCCGGCGCTGGCACCGGGCGAGTGGCGCCCACTGAGCGAGGCCGAAGCGCAGTCGGTCTACGGCGACTGATCGTTCGAACCGGCATTGGTGTCAATGGGGGCGCGGTGTTGCCGCCCCCCATTCACTATGTTTCCCCTTGTCTGACAACCCCGTTATCTATCAGGCTGTTAGCCCATAGTGAAGCGGCTTTTTTACTTGTCACAAGGAATGACCATGAAACGACTCCGACTCCTCCTGGGCCTGGCAGCGGCGCTGACTCTGGCCGGCTGTGCCAGCACCGACGCCGACATCGGTGCCGACACTTCCACCCGTTCCAATGATGAGCTGGTGGCGATCGACGTTGACGCCGAGGCGCTGGTGGACGGCACCTCGCCGGAAGCGATTCTTGAGTTGGTGCAAGGTCACGGTTTTGCCGAGCTGAAGGTCGACAGTGATGGCGACCCGCTGATCGCGGCGCGATTCAATGACACCCAGTACTTTATCTTTTTCTATGGCTGTGAAGCGGGCCAATCCTGCCGTGAAGTTCAGTTTGGGGCGGGTTGGAGGGGCACCGGCATGAGCATGGAAAGGGTGAACGCCTGGAACCAGGAAACCCGCTTCGGCAAAGCCTACATCGACTCCATCGGTGATCCGGTACTGGAATTCACTGTGAACCTGTATAAAGGCGTCAGCCGGGCCAACCTGAACGGCACCATCGAGTGGTGGATGCTGGCGCTGACCGCCTTTGAAGAAGGCTTTTAAGCCCGCATTCTCCGGGGCGTCTGAGGGCGCTCCGGGCGATCTCCCGCAAGAAAATTGTGAACAGGTGCTTGAATGGTGGTCGGGCAGGTTTCACAATGTCCAAGTCTAACAGAGTGCAGTTAACTCAATTTCCTTAACTTTCTTTGACCAAGGAGCCGGTCATGACCCTCATCCGTGCCCTGGCCGCCACAGCCCTGTTGGCGACCACCCCTGTAATGTCCGCGACGCTGGTGGACGCCACTGACCCGTCTGAAATCATCAATCTGGCCCGGGGCTTTGGCTCAGCCAATCTGGACAAAGACGGTGAAGGGGATCCGATGATCATTGGCCGAATCAACGGCACCAAGTACGCCATTTACTTTTATGGCTGCAGCGACGGCCGCTCCTGTCGCGAAATCCAGTTTACCGCCGCCTGGTCCGGCAGTGACGTCACCATGTCCGAGATCAACGAGTGGAACGTCTCCACCCGTTACGGCAAGGCTTACCTGGACGAAGACGGCGATCCGAACATCGAGATGACCGTCAACCTGTACAAAGGGGTCAGCCGGGAAAATCTGGAAGACACCATCGACTGGTGGAAGCTGGCGATGGAAACCTTCGAAGAGAACATGCTGTAAGCGCACCTTTTCGAACCGCAGCGGGGCCCCAGTGGCCCCGTTGTACTTTCTGGCGCTGAGCCATTGATACGACTACCTTTTCTTCAGAATACTGAAGGAGAGTCCGTCATGCCCCCAACCCGCCACACCGCACTCTGTGCCGCTTTTCTGCTGCTTACTTTGCCCACCGCGTCCATCGCCTCGGAGGAGGCAACGCTTCCGGCGGCCACCCTGAAGGCCTGTGACGGTCTGCAGGCGGGGGACGTCTGCACCATCGTCGGACCTACCGGTATCGAAACCGGCGGGGTCTGTCGCCACCACCCGAAGTCGGATCAGCTGTTCTGCCAGCCGGAGGGGATGCCCGACGACATCATCCTTGAGAAGTCGAAGGCGGAAGACCCGCCGGATCCGGGCCAATAGGCGGTGACAACCGGCCGGTCATCCGGGTGAGTGCCAGCGGCCCCGTCGGGCCATAGCCCTGCTCCAGCCAGTCAAAGTCACCGTCCTGGTTGAGCGTCAGCACCGAACTGCTGCGGGTGCCGTAGCCGGGGCTGCGGATGAAGATGGTGCCCAGCAGGCGTTCCCATTCCAGACCGATGCCGGTGTCCGGCAGCTCGTGGTCGGCGGGGGCGTGGTTGTCCTGCAGGTGGTGCAGGGCATCCGATGGCGATTGTGACAGCCCCATCAGGGTCTTGATGCGGGTCAGTTTCGGCCAGGGGGTATCGAGGGCGGCGTTACTGAGCCCGTAACGTCCGGGCATCAGCGCCCGGGGCGCCACACCGCGGTTGGAGCCGTACACCAGTTGGTTGCCCTGTCCCAGCAGCAGGTTAACGCCACTGTAGGACTCGGGGTCCCAGCGTTCGAAGAACTGCCGGGGGGTCAGGTCACTCAACAGAAAGTCGGTGATCAGGGCCCCCCGTGAGCGGGGGCCGGGCGGCGTGCCCGGTTCTCTGACGTTGGTCAGGGCCGCCCACGCGCCCCGTTCCGACAGCCCCAGCCAGGTGCCCCCGGCCTGGCGGTCACGCCCTGCCCAGAGGCCGTTGTCCCAGCGATGAAGTGGGTCGGTGGGGCGGGCGTAGAATTCGTCCCGGTTGGCCCACAACCTCAGCGGTGTGGCAGAGCCGGGACGCCATTCAAAGGCGATCAGGCACATTCCGGCGCCGTCAGGCAGTCCGCCAATTGCTCACGCAGCGCGTCGGGGATGGCACACTTACCGCCGGCCCGGGCATCAAAGGCCACGATCTCGGCTTCACCCAGGGTGGTGACGGTTTGCTGTTGTTGGCTGAACACCGCGTACTCCATGGTCAGGCGATCCTCGCCCAGCCGGGTGATGCGGGCGCCCACCAACAGCGAATCGGGGTAGGTGACAGGACGGCGGTAGCGGGCTCGGGTTTCGCTGAGCACCGGCGCGATGCCCGCCTGCTGAAGCGCGTCCATCAGGTTCAGTGCCTGAAAGAACGCGATGCGGGCGGTCTCAAAATAGCGAAAGTAGACCACGTTATTGACGTGCTGAAGGGCGTCCATCTCCCCCCAGGCTACGGCAATGGGGACATGAAACGGGTAGGCTTGCTGAAACGACTCCATGTTCAAACACCTGTTTAGATTGGGAGGCTCAGCGTAGCAGGGCGGTTCACTGAGGACAACCGCCCGGTCGATGGCTGGTCACCACCTTCACCGGCACCGTCGCGGGGGCCGGGTATGGCGTCAGGGGGCGTAAAACGGGGAAACCCGGCGCCTGGTCAGGGGCGCACTTCCGGTATTTCACTCCATCCGTCGTCCATGATGATGCCACTCATGTAGCGCAGGATATGGCCGCAGTTGTTGCAGCGGAACTCGTGTTCGGAGAATCCGCCATCGACGGTGCTGGCCTCGTGATGGGACACTTCCTGAAGCTGTTCGTGGGGTTGGTCGGGCTGGGATTTCAGCAGGGTTTTACACTGCTGGCAGAGGGGCTTGCGCATAACATTACTCCCAAGGTGTGGGCCTTGGGAGTAAGTATAGGCGGCGGGCGCTTAACGTTGTTTCAGACGGGCTTTTACCGCCTGACGCAGTCGCAGCTGGCGCTCGGCGCTGGCCTGGTCGGCTTCGCGGTTGGTGCGGCCTTTCCGATCCCGGTAGCTGGCTTTACTGTGCAGTTTCTCCACCAGCAGGTCCCGCTGTTTGGCTTCGTAACCGGGTTGCTCGACGCGGCGCACCCGCTGGCCGATAAGCCGCTCAATCTGCAGGGCGGTCAACTCATCGTCACGTCCCACCAGGGAAACGGCGTGGCCCGGCATGCCGGCGCGGCCGGTACGACCGATGCGGTGCACGTAATCTTCCGCCAGGAAAGGCAGGTCAAAGTTGATGACGTGGGGCAAGCCCTGGATGTCCAGGCCCCGGGCCGCCACATCGGTGGCCACCAGCACCCGCACTTTGCCCTCTTTGAACTCCTTGAGCGCCCGGCGTCGGTTGCCCTGGCTGCGATCCCCGTGGCAGACGCCGGTGGCGAGGCCGTCACGGTTCAACTCTTCGGCGATGGCGTCGGCGTGCTCTTTGTAGTTCACAAACACCAGCACCTGCTGCCAGTTCTTGCGGCCAATCAGCTCGGAGAGCAGCTCGATCTTGCGATCCTCGTCCACCGGGTAGAACACGTGTGCCACGGTATCCGCGGTGCGGTTCTCCTCGCCGATGGCGACGATCTTGGGTTTTTTCAGCAGTTCCGCCGCCAGCTGCTTCATCTTGGGCGGGTAGGTGGCGGAGAACAGCATCGACTGGTGGGGCAGCTTGATCTGGTCGCGGATGCGCTGGATGTCGCCGATAAAGCCCATGTCGAGCATCCGGTCCGCTTCGTCCAGCACCAGGTATTCGACCTTGGCCAGGCTGACCAAGTTCATCTCCATCAGCTCCTGCAGGCGACCCGGGGTGGCCACCAGGATGTCGACACCGGGTTCCAGTGCCTTGGCCTGGCTGGCCATCTTGACGCCGCCGTACGCTACCGCGGAGGTGAGCGGCAGGAACTGGTGGTACTGCGCCACGTTATCCGCCACCTGCTGAGCCAGCTCGCGGGTGGGGGCCAGGATCAGGCCCCGCACATGGCGACGACTGCGCGCTTGCGGGCGGTCCACCATGCTCTGCAGCATGGGCAGGGCAAAGGCGGCGGTCTTGCCGGTGCCG
>CAZWED010000260.1:0-5116 GCA_964632645.1 uncultured Ferrimonas sp.
TTCTGGTTCTAGAGAAGGTTACTTCTTAACCATTTCTGACTCCCTCGATCCCTAATATTTAAAAGATCTATTTAAAGATCCTTTACTGATCTTACTATTAGGGATCCCGATCTCTGTGGACAACCCTCCGAAAGCCTTTGGTACCAAGGGATCCAGAAGGATCGTTTGCTGTGATCTATAGGCGATCTAACCGGATCGGAACCGGTGGATAGATCGCGACTTTATACACAGGGCAGGATCGCTGGCTTTAGGGTGTGGGAATAAAGCCCAGGTTGATCACCGTTTGATCCAACTTTATACACAGATCCCTGTGGTTAGATCCTTGATCTGTGCATAAAGCTGTTGGGCTTGTGGAAAGATCCGGATCCCTCAGGGGGATCAGAGCGTATTTTGCCAGCCAGAAAGCCACTCAAGTGCTTGATCCTCAGGGAGTTCTACCGCCTGTACATCGATTCTAATTCCATCCACAAGGGGGATCGCACCCAGGGATCGCAATAGGGGATCCAACAGATCAACTGCGCCACAAAAGGTGTCATAGCTGGAATCCCCGATGCCACACAGGGCGATCCTGATCCCGCTCAGATCCGGTTGTTGGTCGGTCAACGCAGCGTGGAAGAGATGCAGATTGTCCGGCAGTTCGCCGGCGCCGTGGGTGGAGGTCACGATCAGCCAGTGGGGCCAGTCGCTCAGTTGCGCTAAATCAGGCTCCAGAGTGGCCAGCACATCGTGGCCTGCCTCCTCCAGTTGCGCCTGCAGTTCGTCTGCGACCGCTTCTGCGCCGCCCATGGTGGTGCCGATGATCAGGGCGATCTTGGCCATGCTTGTCTCCTATAACCGTTACTGCGGGCCCGTTAGGGCCGATTGTGGGCATTGTCCGGCAAATGCCGGCAAAGAAAAACCCGCCATTGAGGCGGGTTGGTCTGGGCAGAGGAACCTGGCTTACTTGCCGATGCAGAAGGAGGAGAAGATCCGTCCCAGCAGATCGTCCGAGCTGAACTCGCCGGTGATCTCGGACAGAGCCTGTTGGGCCAGGCGCAGCTCCTCGGCCAGCAGTTCTCCCGCCATAAAGACCTCCAGCTGCTCTTTGCCCTGTTCGAGGTGACGTGCGGCCAGCTCCAGCGCTTCCAGATGGCGCTGGCGGGCCATAAAGCCGCCCTCCGTGGTGCCCTGATAGCCCATGCAGGCTTTCAGGTGCTGCTTGAGGGCGTCCACCCCTTCACCGGTTTTGGCACTCAGGCGGAACATCGGATGGCCACCGGACTGGCCATGATCCACGGTTTCGCCGGTGAGGTCGGCTTTATTGCGGATCAGCGTCAGGCCCATCTCCTTCGGCAGACGATCCATCAACTCCGGCCAGATGGCCTGGGGATCGGTGGCGTCGGTTTCGGTGCCGTCCACCATCAGCAGAACCCGATCGGCCTGGGCGATCTCGCTCCAGGCCCGTTCAATGCCGATCCGCTCCACTTCATCAGAGGCTTCGCGCAGGCCGGCTGTGTCGATGATGTGCAGGGGCATACCGTCGATGTGGATGTGCTCACGCAGCACATCCCGGGTGGTGCCGGCGATGTCGGTGACGATCGCCGACTCCCGTCCGGCCAGGGCATTCAACAAGCTGGATTTCCCGGCATTGGGACGCCCGGCGATCACCACTTTCATCCCTTCCCGCATCAGCGCGCCCTGGCGGGCGCTGCGACGGACGTCGGCCAGGCGGGTTTCGATGGCAGCCAGGTCTCCGGCGATGCGGCCGTCTGAGAGGAAATCCACCTCTTCGTCCGGAAAGTCGATGGCCGCTTCCACGTAGATGCGCAGGTGCGTCAGCTGTTCCACCAACTGGTGGATCTGGCCGGAAAACTCCCCCTGCAACGACTGCATGGCGCTGCGTACGGCTTGTTCGGAGCTGGCTTCAATCAGGTCGGCAATCGCTTCGGCCTGGGCCAGGTCCAGCTTGTCATTGAGGAAAGCACGCTCGGAAAACTCCCCGGGCCGGGCGGTACGCAGGCCCGGCACGGCGAGGATCCGGCGGATGAGCATGTCCAGCACCACCGGGCCACCGTGGCCTTGCAATTCCAGCACATCTTCGCCGGTGAAGGAGTTGGGTCCCTTAAACATCAGGGCGATACCCTGGTCGAGGATCTGGCCGCTTTCATCTTTGAACGGCAGGTATTCGGCATAGCGGGTTTTGGGCACTTTACCCAGCACCTGCAGCGCCACGGTTTCCGCCAACGGGCCGGAGACCCGGACAATCCCAACCCCACCCTGACCGGGCGCGGTGGCCTGGGCCACGATGGTGTCCTGATGATCTGTCATACGAATTCGTTCTGAGGGTTTGTGGCAAGTGTACTAAAAAAGAAGGCGGCGCAAGCGCCGCCTCTCTGGGTTATTTCAGCCCCTGTTTCTCCAGGGAGCGGTAGATGATCAACTGCTGGGTGATGGCCACCAGGTTGCCCACCAGCCAGTACAGCACCAGACCGGACGGGAACCACAGGAAGAACACGGTAAACATCACCGGCATGTACTGCATGATCTTCTGCTGCATCGGATCCATGGTGGCCATGGTCGGCTGCATCTTCTGCATGGCGAACATGGAGATGCCCATCAGGATCGGCAGGACGTAATAGGGGTCCTTCACGGACAGGTCAGTGATCCAGCCAAAGAAGGGGGCGTGGCGCAGTTCCACACTCTCCAGCAGCACCCAGTAAAAGGCGATGAAGATCGGGAACTGCAGCAGCAGCGGCAGACAGCCGCCCATCGGGTTCACCTTCTCTTTCTGGTACAGCTCCATCATGGCCTGACTCATGCGCTGGCGGTCATCGCCGAAACGCTCTTTGAGGTCAGCCAGTTTCGGCTGCAGCTTGCGCATCTTCGCCATGGAGGTGTACTGGGCTTTGGTCAGCGGGTACATCAGACCACGGATGATCAGGGTCATCAGGATGATGGCCACACCCCAGTTGCTGACCAGGCTCTGCAGGAACATCAGCAGGCTGTGCAGGGGCTGGGCGATAAACCACAGCCAGCCGTAATCCACCACCAGGTTCAGGGTGGGGGAGAGGGCAGAGAGGGCTTCCTGGTTCTTCGGACCAACGTACAGGGTGGCGCCCAGAGTCTGTTCGGCACCCGGGGCGATCTGCACGGGGGCCTGTTTCACGCCGATGATGGCGTCGCCGTTCACGACATTGGAAAAGATGTCGTTGCTGCTGTCGGCGGCGGGCACCCAGGCCGAAACGAAGTAGTGCTGCAGCATGGCGATCCAGCCACCCTGGGTGGGTTCATCCAGGTTGCTCTTCTCCATCTTGTCGAAGGCGTACTTCTCGTAGCGGGTATCTGCCGTGGAGTAGGCGCTGCCGCGGTAGGTCGGCATCATCATGCTGCCTTCCGCCTGACCGATGGTTTGCTTCAGCTGGCTGTACATCTGTACCTGGATCGGGGCGTCGCTGGTGTTCTTAACCAGGTAGTCCACACGAACGTCGTAATGACCGCGGGTAAAGGTGTAGCGTTTTTCAAACTGTACGCCGTTGGCGTCAGTGAAGGTCAGCGGCACCACCAGGGTGTCCTGGCCTTCCTGCAGGCGGTAGTCGCCGCTCTGCGCCTGGTATACCGGACGTTTGCCGCTGGCGTGCGGGCCGTTCAGGCCGATCAGACCACTCTGGGCGATGTAGGTAAAACCGTTTTTGTTTTCCAGAATGGTCAGTGCTTCGTCGCCATCCTGTTCAACTTTGTGCTCCGGCAGAGCGGCGAACACGACATCGCCGCCGCTGGCATCGATGGTCACATTCAGGGTGTCGGTTTCCACCTGGATCAGTCGATCAGAGATCGTTTCACCTGCGGGCGCCTGAGCAGCGTTGGTCGCGGATTGCGGAACATCATTGGCCTTATCTGCGGTCGCCACAGTCTGGCTGGCCGGAGTTTCGGTTTGCGGGGCTTGATCCAGCGTCCACTGTTGCCACAGCAGGAAGCTGACAAACAGCAGCCCGATAAGGATTAAATTACGTTGAGAATCCATAGGTTATTGATCTCGGCCTCGTTTGGCGGGTGGTACCGGGTCAATGCCGCCCGGATGCAAAGGGTGACATTTTAGTATGCGGCGGATAGCTAACCAACACCCATAGAGCACGCCATGGTGAGAAATTGCGCCAATAGCGTAATGGGAGCAACTGGGAGAGAAGCGGCAACTGGGTCCCAGAAGGGGACTCAGCCCTTTCTGGTAACCCTTGACCAGTAGGATCAGGATTCGTTGCAGCGGCGAGAGAGCTTGCGCCATAACTTGTCCACCAGCTTGTGCAGGGCGGCGTTATCCAGTAGTTCGACCCCTTTTTTACCAATCACAACGATGTCCACGGCGGGAAGGTCGTGTTGATGGAGGCGAAAACTGTCTCTGACGATCCGCTTGATGCGGTTGCGTTGACACGCTTTCTTGACCTGCTTCTTCGCGATAGTCAAACCAATACGGGGATGACCCAGCGCGTTAGGAACGGCCAGAAGTGTCAGTTGGGGGGAAGCTGCCCGGACCGGGTTAGCAAAGACGGGTTTGAAGTCGCCGGGAGTCAGCAGACGCTGCTCCCGGCTATAGGTGTATCGCACCATTGAGGCGCTCCGAGTAATGAACTTACGCGGACAGGCGAGCACGGCCTTTGGCACGACGACGGGCCAGTACCTGACGACCTTTTTTAGTGGCCATACGGGCACGGAAACCGTGGTTACGCTTGCGCTTCAGTACGCTCGGTTGAAAAGTACGTTTCATGGCTTTTACCGTTCAGTTAACTGTACAGATTAACTTTCGACGCCAGAGCTAAGCGCCTTGGCGGGTCAAAAAAGAGGCCGAATTCTAATAAAAGACAGCCCATGTCGTCAATGCTGATGACAACATAGTCGACGATCCGGTGTGAACTACCAGTTATTGTGGATAACCTTGTGTATTCACCCCAAGATATAGACAGGCCGATCCAGATCAGATCGGCGCTGGTGGAATTATAGGGATCATTGCGATCCCTTTCCAGCCCTTTAAGATCGCGGATTTACAGCGATCCTTGGCGCGATCGCCGGATCGGATCTCTGGGCAAAGATCAAGGATCTTTTCTGGGGATAACCTGGGTTCTGGCTATGGCGATCAGCCATTAAG
>CAZWED010000261.1:0-3275 GCA_964632645.1 uncultured Ferrimonas sp.
CATCGACTACATCAGCGGCGTCAGCGTCGACGTGAACCTGGGCAACCGGTTCCGGGTATTTCAGGACCACACCGCCCCCTACATCGATCTTTCCGGCCCCCGGGAAGAGGTGCAGAAGGCACTGGAAAACGTCATGAGTGACGAGTTGCGGATCGAGGACGGCAAAGCCTTCTTCCTCCATCCCGGTGAACTGGCCCTTGGGGTGACCCACGAGTCGGTGACCCTGCCTGCCGATGTGGTGGGGTGGCTCGATGGGCGCTCCTCCCTGGCGCGGCTGGGTCTGATGGTGCACGTGACCGCGCACCGGATCGATCCCGGCTGGTCCGGTCAGATTGTGCTGGAGTTCTTCAACAGCGGCAAACTGCCGCTGGCGCTGCGTCCGGGCATGCCCATTGGTGCGCTCAACTTCGAACGCTTGAGCGGCCCCTGTGCCCGCCCGTACAACCAGCGTCAGGACGCCAAGTACAAAGGGCAGTCCGGTGCCGTCGCCAGCCGGATCAGCCAGGACGGATGAAATTCTGGCTGGACGGTCGGTGCGCCGACGCGGTTCCCGGTGATGATCGTGGCCTGACCCTTGGGGATGGCCACTTCACCACCATGCTGGTCCAGCACGGCCAGGTCGTGCTGTGGCACCGCCATCGCCAGCGACTGGCCGAGGCCAACGCCCGCCTGGGCTTTGCCGACCCCGACTGGGAACAGGTGAAGGCCGAGGTGGACGCCGCCTGCCAGAACGAACAACGGGCGTGCCTGCGCCTGACCCTGACCCGCGGCAGCGCGGGGCGGGGTTATCAGGGGGCCTGGGCGGTGCAACCCCGCCGACTGATGACCCTCTCTCCCTTTCCCCAACACTACCGCCAATGGCAACAGCAGGGCGTCGCCGCCGAAGTGGCGAACACCACGCTGGCCACCGGTGGCGCTCTGGTTGGGTTGAAAACCCTGGGGCGTCTGGAACAGGTGCTGATCAAACAGGAAGCGGCAACCCGTGGGGTCAGTGAACTGATCGTCACCGACGGCGCCGGTTACCTCGTGGAAGCCAGTGCCAGCAACCTGTTTCTGGTGACCCGCGAGGGTCAGGTGATCACGCCGAAATTGCAGGCGTGCGGCATCGCCGGGGTGATGAGGGCCGAAGTGATGGCCCAACTGGCGCAAAGTGGACAGCCGGTGCTGGAGCGGGCCGTGGCGATGGATGAATTGCCAAAGATGAGCGAAGCCTTTATCACCAACGCCCTGATGGGCGTGGTGCCTCTGACCCGCATCGGGGCCGTTGAGATGCCCGGTCGCGCGGTGGCAGAGTCGATTTTGGAGAAGCAACAGTTATGGCGTTGAACGCCTGGCTTAAAGGGACGCTGGTGGCCAGCGGTCTCGCCATTACCGGAGCCCTCGCGGGCACCGGCTTTGCCTGGTATCAGGTCAACACCGCATTGAATCACCCGCTGAAGCTGGACGCCGCGCAGGAACTCACCCTGGAAAAAGGGAAGAGTGCCGGCGCGTTGCTGACCCAGTGGGAGCAGCAGGGGCTCATCGACAACCGCTTCTGGCTGAGGCTGGCGCTGAAACTGCAGCCGGAACTGGCCGCAGTGAAGACGGGCACCTACCAACTTGACCCGGGCATGACCGTGGCCCAGGCCCTGTTGTTGCTGGTCTCCGGTGAGGAGAAGCAGTTTCAGATCACCCTGGTGGAGGGGGGCACCGCCCGGCAATGGCTGGCTCAGGTGCAGGCCCACCCCAGAATCACCGTCACTCTGGAAGACATCGCCGCGCTGGACATGGCATTGGGTCTGGCGGAACAGCCTGTCGAGGGCTGGCTCTATCCGGACACCTACGCTTTTACCGCCGGCACCACGGATTTGGCGATCTTCCAGCGGGCCTACACCCGGATGGAGAGCGCGGTGGCGGAGGTGTGGGCTCAGCGGGCCGACAATCTGCCGATCAAAACCCCCTATGAGATGCTGATCCTCGCCTCGATCATCGAGAAAGAAACCGGCAAGCCGGAAGAGCGTGGCCTGGTCAGTTCCGTGTTTGTGAACCGGCTTAATAAGGGCATGCGACTGCAGACGGACCCCACCGTCATCTATGGGGTGGGGGAGGACTATCAGGGGCGGATCACCCGCAAGCACCTGAACACCTGGACCCCCTACAACACCTACCGGATCCACGGCCTGCCGCCCACGCCCATCGCCAACCCGTCATTGGCGTCGCTGCAGGCAGCGGTCAAGCCGGAGCAGAGCGACTACCTCTACTTTGTGGCCAAAGGGGATGGGTCGCATCAGTTTTCCCGCACCCTGCGGGAGCATAACAACGCGGTTAACCGCTACATCAGAAACCGATAAGTGATGACAGAGAAAGGCATGTTCATTGTTGTTGAGGGGCTGGAAGGCGCCGGCAAAAGCACCGCCATCGCGGTGGTGGACCAGTACCTGAAGCAACGCTTTGCCGGACGGGAAATCGTCCATACCCGGGAACCCGGTGGCACGCCACTGGCGGAGGAGATCCGCGACATCTGGAAACGGCCAAGGGCGGAACCCATGGCGCCGATGACGGAGTTGCTGATGGTGTACGCCTGCCGGGCGCAATTGGTGGAGACCGTCATCAAACCGGCCCTGGCCAGAGGGGCCATTGTGGTGGGCGATCGCCATGACCTGTCGAGCCACGCGTACCAGGGGGGCGGGCGAGGGCTGTCAGAGCCGGTGTGCCGTCTCTCTGAGCTTACTCTCGGATCCTTCGCCCCCGACCTGACCCTGTACCTGGATATTGATCCGGCGCTCGGTCTGAGCCGTGCCCGTGCCCGTGGGGAACTGGACCGCATCGAACGGGAAGCGTTGGCGTTCTTTGAACGGGCCCGCGCGACCTATCTCGAGGCCGCCCGCCGTGATGAACGCATTGTCACCATCGACGCCAGCCAGCCTCTGGAGCACGTGCACCAGGCCCTGGTTGAGGCGCTGGACAAGGCCCTATGATCGACGCGCTACCCTGGCTCGCCCCCGTCGCACAGCAATGGCTTCAGCAGCGCCAGCAGGGCCGGCTGGGCCATGCCCTGATCCTGCAGGGGCCGGAAGGGGTCGGCAAAGGCCAGCTGGCGGATTGGATCACCCGCCAGTTGCTGTGTGAAACCGGCAACGGTTGTGGTCTGTGCAAAGGGTGCCAACTGCTTGCGGCGGGGCACCACCCCGACCACTATGAGCTGGCGCCGGAGGGGCAGCAGATCAAAGTGGATGCGGTGCGCCAGCTGATCACCCAGCTGACTGGCACGGCCCATCAGGGGGGCGCCCGAGTTG
>CAZWED010000261.1:3285-5097 GCA_964632645.1 uncultured Ferrimonas sp.
CGGTGCTCAGAGAGGCCCAGCGGCTGAACCAGGCGTCAGCCAATGCCTTGCTGAAAACCCTGGAAGAGCCACCGGCCGGTGTCCACCTGATCCTGGTCGTCGGCCCGGGCCAGCCGCTGCTGCCCACCATCGTCAGTCGCTGTCAGCGACTGATCGTTCCCATGCCAACGGACCCGCAGATCGCCGATTTCCTCGGCCCGGACGGGCAGCCGCTGTTGTCCTGGCCCTATTGGCCGCGGGTGGTTGGCGGGCCGGTGGCCCTGAAGGCGGCGATGGCGTCCGGACAGCTCGATACCCTCAGCCGTGCCCGCGAGGCCTGGGCACAAAGCCTGGCGAGCGGATTGCTGCGGTCAGAGCTTGCCCAAGCGGACAATGAACGCGCATCAACCTTACTCAAGGTGCTGTATTTTGAGCTATTATCCCAGTGTGAGCGTGAGCCTTCGCGGATGGCATGGTGTTATCCGGTGCTGACCAAAGTGGCGGAAACCCAACGCTGGTTGGACAGGCAAAGCGGCATCAACTTGACCGCGACCTTCCAACAATTGATAGTGGAATACCAACGTTGTGCCCAGGAGGGGGCGTAATACGCATTATGGTGGTGACATTGGAAGTTCAGTTCGACAGCCTGGCCCAGTTGTATCGCGCCTACATGCCCTTCGTCCGGCATGGTGGTCTGTTTTTCGTTTCCAGCCACGAGTATCAACTGGGGGACGTGGTGGAAGCGCGCTATCGCCTGCCGGAGAGCAGCGAATGGTTTGCTTTCACCGGCAAGGTGGTCTGGATCAATCCCCTGGGCTCCCAGGGCGGCAGACCGCCTGGCGTCGGATTGGCGTTCGGCGATGAAAAGAATCCCCACAAACCCCGCATTGAACAACTTCTGGCCGACCAGCTCGGGTCCAATCAATTGACCTCCACCATGTAGCCGGGTACCCTTGCGGCCCGGTTTTTTAGTGGAGCCTTCCCCTGTGCTCATCGATTCACATTGCCACCTGGATCGCCTGGTTGACAGCGATCAGCCCGGTGCCCTGCAACCCGTTCTGGATGCTGCCAAAGCCCGGGGCGTCGAAAAATTCCTGTGCGTTTCCGTCTCCGAGAAGGGATACGGTCGCATGAAGGCGCTGGCGGCGCCTCACCCGGAAGTGGTGATCTCCTGCGGTGTGCACCCCCTGGACATCAAAGAGGGCTTTGACCCCGCCTGGTTGGCCCGCGAAGCGGCGGATGAGCAGGTTGTGGCACTGGGTGAAACCGGACTGGATTACTACTACAGCCAGGACAACGTCGACGATCAGCAGGCCGCGTTTGCCGCCCACATCGAACTGGCGAACCGGATCAACAAGCCGGTGATCATCCATACCCGGGATGCCCGCGAAGACACCCTGGGGATCTGGCGGGAGTGTCAGGGCCAGAACGGCGTACTGCACTGCTTCACCGAAACCTGGGAGATGGCCCGGGCGGCGCTGGATCTGGGCCTGTACATCTCCATCAGCGGCATTGTGACCTTCCGCAACGCCGAAGCGCTGCGCGATGTGGTGCGCAAGGTGCCGATGGATCGCCTGCTGGTGGAAACCGATTCCCCATACCTGGCGCCGGTCCCTTACCGTGGCAAGACCAACCAACCGGCCTATGTGCATGAGGTGGCCCAGTTTGTGGCTGACCTGAAGCAGGTGCGCTACGAGGAACTGGTGGCCCAGACAGCGGACAACTTCTACCGGCTGTTCCCTGCGGCGCGCGCATGACCCGGCACGCCCCTTTTTTGCTGTGAGTCTTAAACCACCTCCTACGGAGGTGGTGATCGTTGGTTCTGGGCTTTGC
>CAZWED010000262.1:0-5037 GCA_964632645.1 uncultured Ferrimonas sp.
CTCAGGTGGACCTGACTCCGATGCTGGATATCGTATTCATCATGTTGATCTTCTTCATTGTGACCACCTCCTTTGTCCGTGAGTCGGGCATTGAGGTGAACCGGCCCGAAGCCTCCACCGCGGCTTCTCAGGCCGGGGCGGGCCTGTTTGTGGCGATCAACAACCGCAACGAGATCTACATCGACCAGCGTCGTGTCGACATCGAGCGGGTACAGGCCAACCTGGAACGCCTGCGGGCGGACCAACCGGAGTCGCCGCTGGTGATCCAGGCGGACGAGCGGGCCTTTAATGGGGTGGTGGTGAAGGTGATGGACGCGGCCAAGGCCGCCGGCATCACCGACATCGCGCTGGCGGCGGAGCCGGGGCAATGAGGGATTACCTGCTGGCCCTGGTGCTCGGCGCCGCCATCACCGCCGGGCTGTTCAGCCTGATGGCGATGATGGTGACCGGCGCCCCTGGTGCCGCGCCCGGAGAGCCGGGTCCGGCGCCGGTGTCGGTGCTGATGGTGGAGCGTCCGGAGCAGCTGAACCGGCGCAGCCGGGCGCTGCCTGAACCGCCGCCTCCGTTACCTGAGCTGCCGCAGGCTCAGGTGGTGGAGGGCGCCAGTAACCCGGCCGTCGAGATGGCGATGACCCTGCCCGCGCTGGCTCTGGAGGGCCCGGGTAATCTTCAGATTGGCATGCCCGCCAAAGCGGATCTGGCTGCGGCCGACCGTCAGGCGATGCCGCTCTACCGGGTCGAACCGGCCTATCCACAGCGTGCCCTGCGGATGCGGGCCGAAGGTTACGTGGTGATGGCTTTCACCATTGATGAGCAGGGGCGTCCCCGCGACATCAAGGTGATCGAGTCGGAGCCGGTTCGCCTGTTTGACCAGGCGGCGATGCAGGCGCTGGCGCGCTGGAAATATCAGCCGAAGCAGGTGGATGGTAAAGCGGTGCCTCAACCGGGGCAGACCGCCAAACTGGAGTTTACGCTGAGCCGATGAGAACGCTGATACTACTCTGCCTGGCCTTGTTGGCCGGGCCCGTGCAGGCGGCCATGAGTCCGGTGATGGCCAGCAAGGTTCAGGAAGCCTGGACCCTCTACGAAGAGGACAAGCTGGACGAGGCCATTGCGCTGCTGGCCCCCCTGACGCCCCGGGATGCCGAGGCGAAAGCCTATGTGGCGTGGCTGCTGGGCAGCCTTTACTGGGCGGCCGAGCAACCGGACAAGGCGCTGGCGCAACTGGAAGTGGCGCTCAACAGCGGGGTGCTCAATGAGATGACCGCAGCGCAGACCCGCCGCATGGTGGCAGACATCCAGCTGATGAATGAGCGATTTGAGGCGGCACTGGGCCACTACCAGTGGCTGCGCGACAATGGGCCGGATGCGATGCGCACGGCGGATCTGCACCTGCGGATCGCCCAGAGCCACTTCCGCCTGTCGCAGTGGGCCGAGGTGATCCCCGCGGCCCGGGCGGCCGTGGCGATGGAACCCTCGGTGTCGGCGTACCAGATGATGCTGGGCGCCCACCAGCAGCTGGCCCAGTGGCCCGATGCCCTCAAGGTCACCGCGGCCCTGATTGAACTGGAACCGACCCGGCTGGGCTGGTGGCGCCAGCGCGCCAGCGTGCAGCTGCGTCTGGAGGATCAGGAGGGGGCGCTGCGAACCCTGGCACTGGCGGAGCAGAATGGCCTGCTGCAGGGGGAATCGGATTACCGCTCTCTGGTGCAGTTGTTTGCCAATCGCGCCTTGCCGGAGCTGGCTGCCCGACTGATGGCCGCGCAACTGGGCAAAGCCCTGCCGGACACCGCGGACAATCGTGTTCAGCTCGCCCGCTACTGGCAGATGGCCCGGGAGTGGGATGCGGCCCAACGTGCCTGGGGGCAGGCCGCGGAGCTGGAGGAGCGGTATCGGGTCAACCAGTTTGAAGTCCGGGTCATGGCGTCCGATTTTGCCGGGGCCGTTGAGCTGCTGCCCCGCCTGGACGCTCTGGCGCTGGCGGCGGATGAACGCCTGCGGGTGGAGATGATGGCCCTGAGGGCGTATTACCAGATGGGACGCTACGCCGACGCACTGGCGCGGGCGGAGCGGGCCCGACATTACGATCAGGACGCGGCGGACCCCTGGATGGCGTTCCTTCAGGAGAAGCTCGCACTCTGATTCTGACGCCCGGCCCAAGCCGGGCGTTGTTTTCGGGCGTCTTCACGGTTCTGGCCAACCTCCCGCTCAGTCGGCCGCTGTCCTCCCATCGACAATGGGCACTTTTTGCCGCAATCCCTCCGGCGTTTGGGTCACTGCCTGCCATACTCACAGGGTGATGATGTGGTTGGAGTGGTTGATCCGATGCGTTTTTGTGCGCTTATCCTGCTGTGCTGTCTGAGCGGGGGGGCGGCGGGGGAGGATCGACTGCCACTTTGGTTTGCTGATTTACGCCAGGAGCAGGCGGCACGAGAGATTGAGGGACAGTTGGCGATCCTGGCGGCAGCGGATCTGGATCCTCGTTTTGCCGACCTCCGTATGCGCCTGAGCCGGGCAGACGGGCCGAAAGAGGCCAGCCCGCTGTATACCGAAGCCTACCTGATGGTTCAGGCGTTTTGGCGCGAAACCTACCGGGTGCCGCCGGGCCAGCTGGCGCTCGACGAGCCCTTGGCGCTGCTGCCGGAGCCGGGCTTTGCCACCACTATGGCCCACGACGCCGCCCAGGGACGCCTGTACGAACGGGTGCTGGCCCTGGAACCATCGGTACCTCACTATCTGGCGTTCACCAACCGCTTGCGTCGACTGGAACACCTCACCCATTATCCGCCGCCGGCCATCAGCGAGTGGGGGATGATCCGGCCCGGTGAAGTGGCCACCGAGATCCCGGCGATTCGCACACAGCTGGCCCGGTTGGGGGATTACCCGGGACGCACCGACTCGGACCGCTACGATGCCGGACTGGTGGCCGCCGTGCAGCAGTTTCAGCGACGCCACGGGCTCAAGGCCGACGGGGTGATCGGGCCCAAAACCCGCTATTGGCTTCGTCTGGACTACCGCGAGCGGGCCCGCCGTCTGGCCCGCGCCATGGTCAGGCAGGCGCATGACCGGCACGCCTTCGCACCGGACCACCTGCTGGTCAACATCCCCGATTACCAGCTGGACTGGATTCAGGGGGGGCAATCCCGGTTTCGTGCCCGGGTGGTGGTGGGCATGCCCACCCGGCGAACCCCGCGGATGCACAGCGAACTGCACAGTGTGGTGATCAACCCCTACTGGAATGTGCCGCATTCCATCCTCAGCAAGGACCTGCTGCCGCGCATTCTGGCCGATGGCGGCTACGTCCGGCGCAACGGCTTTGACGTGCTGGATCAGGAAAACCGGCCGCTGTGGCTCTCTCCTGACGAACTCTCCCGTCTCGCGTTTCAGGGGTTTCCCTATCGCCTGAGGCAGCGACCCGGCCCGGCCAACGCCCTGGGGCGTTACAAGTTTCATCTGATCAACAGCCAGGCCATCTACCTGCACGATACGCCAAAACAGCGACTGTTTGACCGCAGTCAGCGGGCGCTTTCCTCCGGCTGCGTGCGGGTTCAGGATGCGGAGCTTCTGGCGAACCTGTTGCTGCAGGCGCAGTCCCCCGGTGGCCCGCCGGTCAGCCGCTACCTGGGGGCATCCGGCCCCCGCTGGTTAACCTTGAAACAACCTCTGGCGGTGTACCTGGTTTACTGGAGCGCCTGGATGGAGCAGGGCCTGGCCCAGTATCGCGATGACATCTATGACCTCGATCAGCCGGTCAGTCGACAATGGGCCGATGCTTCCCGTAGTGATGGTGATAAATAAGGAAAAAGAGGCACTTGGCAAAAAGGAACGCCATAAAGCCCATTTTCGCCAGAATAAAGAGCTTGAAAGCGCAAAAAGTGATCGGTAGGGTGGGCCAGATAACGAACGGGAAGGGACACACTTCCCGAGAAGAAATGCCTCACTTTCGGGTTTGCCATGTCAGAGATCTGCACACTTCGCCGGCGCCTTCTGGGCGGCGCCGGGGCCACATTGATGTTGGCCGGGTTACCAAAATTTGCCCACGCCAGTCGCCAGGCGCCAGACGCCGGGCCCCGCACCCTGAGTTTCTACAATCGCCACACCGGTGAGCGCACCCGCGCCGAGTTCTGGGGAGACGGCCATTACCAGAGCGACGGCCTGACCCAACTGGACAGGCTGCTGCGGGACCACCGGGTGAATGAAGTGGCGCCGATCGACCGAAACCTCTACAACATCGTCTATCAGCTGGCGCAAACCCTGGATTACCACAAGGAGATCCACCTGATCTCCGGCTATCGCAGCATGAAAACCAACCAGATGCTGGCGGCGCGCTCCGGCGGGGTGGCCAAAAAGAGCTACCACACCAAGGCGATGGCCGTGGACATTGCCATGCCGGGGGTGGCCCTGGCCGACCTGCGCAAGGCCGCGCTGGCTCTCCAGGCAGGAGGGGTAGGCTACTACCCTCGCTCCGGTTTTGTTCATGTGGATACCGGCCCGGTTCGCCGCTGGTAAAAAACGGCAGGTTCGGCTTGTTGGCGATTGAAACGCTGTGATAGAATCCGCCGGCTTTTAAAAGCTAAGTGCCGACGTTGGTCGCAAACGTCGGCATCTTTATTTCTGAATTTTGAGGTTTTACCTATGTCTTTCGTATTCGAAGCCAAAGTCCGCACCGACGCGGGGAAAGGTGCGAGCCGCCGCCTGCGTCACGCTGGTCTGATCCCTGCCATCATCTACGGTGGCGACGCTGAAGCCGTTTCCATCGAGCTGGATCACGACAAGATCCTGCACGCTCAGGACGATGACGCGTTCTACACTTCTGAACTGACCCTCGTTATCGATGGCAAAGAAGTGAAAGTTAAGGCGCAAGCCATGCAGCGTCACCCCTACAAGCCGAAAGTCACCCACATCGACTTTAAGCGCGTTTAATCGCCAAGCTTGTATGAAAAAGGCACCTTCGGGTGCCTTTTTCCGTTTCTGGCTGTCTAACCTTATCTTTCCAACCACCTTTTCGGAGTGACGTCATGATTCTGGCCCGTTTAC
>CAZWED010000263.1:0-5019 GCA_964632645.1 uncultured Ferrimonas sp.
AGGGCATCAGCAAGCTGGAAGTGAACGAGCAGAGCCTGCTGGACGAGCTGGACAGCAACTGGGAGTTGCTGGCTGAGCCGATCCAGACCGTAATGCGCCGTTATGGCATCGAAAAGCCCTACGAGAAGCTCAAGGAGCTGACCCGTGGTAAGCGCGTAAACCAGCAGATCATGGCCGACTTTATCGACGGTCTGACCTTGCCGGACGCGGTCAAGGCGGAACTGAAGCAACTGACCCCGGCCAACTACATCGGCCGCGCCGCCCAGTTCCTGGAAGAGTTATAATCGACTCTGCCCCACATCAGCGCCGCCTTCGGGCGGCGCTGTCGTATCCGGAGGACGTCAAGGATGAAGCTTAATCTCGATATTCCCGCTTTTCTTCAGGACACCTGGCAGAAGCAACCCCGCGTTTTCCGCCAGGCCATCCCCCACTTTTCCGACCCCATTGAACCGGACGAGCTGGCCGGACTGGCGCTGGAGGACGGCGTCAGCAGCCGCGTGGTGATTCGCGATGGCGCACGCTGGTACAGCGAGGCGGGTGGCCGCGAGGACTACAGTGAACTGGGCGAGCGGGACTGGCAGCTGCTGGTTCAGGCGGTCAACCACCACCATGCTCCAGCGCAGGCGTTCTGTGCCCCCTTCCGCTTCCTGCCGGACTGGCGATTCGACGACCTGATGGTCTCTTTTGCCGTCCCGGGTGGCGGCGTTGGTCCCCACATCGACAACTACGACGTGTTCATCATTCAGGGCCAGGGAAGCCGTCGCTGGCAGGTCGGCAACCCCGGGCACCACCGCCCCCGACCCGACTGTCCGGGTATGGCGCTGGTGGAGGACTTTGACCCCGTTATCGACGTCACCATGCAACCCGGTGACCTGCTCTATATTCCCCCGGGCTTTCCCCACTGCGGGCAAACCCTGACCCCCTCCCTCTCCTACTCCCTGGGTTATCGGGCGCCCAGCCAGCAGGAGTTACTGAGTGCCCTGGCGGACCACCTGATGGACACCGACAGCGGCAAACAGCGCTTTACCTCCGAAAGCGAACACCCCCATCCGGGTACCCTGTCACTGGCCCATCAGCAGTCGATGATGACGCTGCTTCAGAGCGTGTTTCAGGACAGCGGCCACTGGCAGTCCACCCTTGGGCGCCTGCTCAGCCAGAATCGATTTGAGCTGGATCCCTGGCCGCCCACGCCACCACTGACCGCACAAGAGGTCAGTGACGCACTGTCGGATGGGGCGTCGCTTTATCGACTGGGGGGACTCAAAGTGCTGCAGTTGGAGGGGGCGCCCTTAACGGACCTCTACATCGATGGCGAGTGTTACCTCCTGCCAGCCACACTGGCGGACTCGGCCTCGCTTCTGGCCAACGCCCTGTCAATTGGTCCCGGGGACTGGGCTCCCCTCTGGCAACAGGCCCCCGATACGCTTCTGGGCTGGCTGAACCTGGGCTACTGGCAGCTGGAAGGCTAGCCTTCGTCGCCGGTATTGGCCCGTGCCATCACGACACGGGCCCTGGTGCTGACCGGCGTTAAAAACAGGCGTCGATCGACAACCCCAGATCGGCGGCCACAAAGCCACCCAGTGACGCCATGGAATCGTCCGGGATCACACCCATCTCAGCCAGCGCTCTGGCCAGATTTCGCAACCCCAACCGAGGGGAGGCAAAGGAGCTGGAGTGCTGGCCCATCAGCCCCATCCGGGCAAATACCGCAGAGGCCTGGCCCCAACACGCGGCGTTTTCAGCGGCCTGTTTTTCCGCCATCATCACCGCAGATTCGGGGCTGAGGCAGCGGTTCAGGCTGAGTCCCAACTCCGCCATCAGGTAGTCCGCCAACGCCCCCAGAGTCGGCTCAGATAGCACGCCTATGTCATAGAGCGCACGGGCGGTGTTGGCCAATCCGAGACGGGGGTTGCTTTGCTGACTGGCGTGTTCGCCCATCATGCCCATCTGGGCGAAGGCTTCGGTGGCCTCGCCCCAACAACTATTTGGTGCCGAATGCGCCGGGGCGCTCAGCGACAGCAAGAGCAGTAAACCGCCAAGGAGGCCGGTGAAACGGTATGGGGGTAACGTGTATTTCACGGCGTCTTTCCTCTTAGTGAGTGAAGAAAAAGGGTCAGGGTGATCCCAAAACGCGTGACAAAAGCGGGCGAAACGTCAGTGTCTCTGACTGACTCTGTGAGTTATTCATAGTTCAGGGTTTTCCCGAGAGCAACGCAGCACGACCGGCCATTTGCCTCCTGTTGCGGCAACGGAGCGGTTGCCAGCCCTCACCGGCAGCGCGCCGGCGCAGAAAACGCAGCCAACAAAAAACGGCCCCGTATGGGAGCCGTTATTTATGCTGTGATGGCCATCGGGGTGTCAGTTCACCATCGGCATATCTGCCCAGACCCGATCGTCCTGGTGCATCTTGCCCAGACCCTCTGCCCGGCCAACCAGCAATCGGGCCAGATCCTGCTGGGTTTTGTCGGGACTGCGGATCAGGTTTTCCGCCTTGAGTTGCCAGGCCAGAGAGAAGTGGCGAACCACCTCCCGCGCATTGGCGGCGGTGCTTTCAGGAATGAGGTCGGTGGGCAGGTCGCCACTGAGCACCCAGTACTTGCGTTTGCGCGGACCGTTCTCTTCAATCTTCCAGATGGCCACCAGAGGTGCCATCACCCGGCTGTCCTTCATCACCACGGTACCGGGCAAAATGCCCTTTTCTGCCATGAACTTATTGGCTTTCTGAAACTGCTCTCGCACCCAGGCCGCTTGTTGTTGGTCGTTGTTTGCCTGTTCTGTCATCTTCCCTTCCTGGCGAATTGTGATGGCGATCAATAGACCGGCACTTTTCATGACACGGTCGACGATGTCAAGATGCCTTTCCAGTCTCGTTACCGGTGGCCACTGCTCCGATTTGGTGGCAGGGGGCCGCACTGGTAAGGTGCCCCCATAATCACAACGAATGGGCCAATTTACAAGGCCCTCAACGGCACGGAGTAAGCAAGGTGGCTCTCTTTTCCCATCCCTCATTCGATCACCATGAACAGGTGATGTTCGTTCACGATGAAGCCTCTGGTCTCAAAGCGATCATCGCCGTCCATGACACCACAATGGGCCCCGCTGTCGGCGGTTGCCGCATGTGGCCCTACGAGTCCGAAGAGGATGCGCTGAATGACGTATTGCGCCTCTCTCGCGGCATGACCTATAAGAACGCGCTGGCCGGCCTGGACTTTGGCGGCGGCAAGTCGGTCATCATCGGCGACCCGAAATCCGACAAGTCCGAGGCGCTGTTCCGTGCCTTTGGTCGTTTCGTCGACTCCCTTGGCGGGCGCTACTACTCGGCCGAGGACGTTGGCATCACCACCGCGGACATCATGATTGCCCACCAGGAAACCCCCTATATGGCGGGCCTGGAAGGCAAGAGTGGCGACCCCTCCCCCTACACCGCACTGGGCACCTACCTGGGCATCAAGGCGGCGGTAAAACACCAGCGGGGCGTCGACTCTCTGGAGGGGATCAAAGTGGCCGTTCAGGGCCTGGGCCATGTCGGCTTCCACCTCTGTCGTCACCTGCACGAAGCCGGTGCCAAACTGGTGGTCTGTGACCTGAGCGAGAGCCAACTGGAGCGGGCGCGCAACGAATTTGGCGCTGAAGTGGTTGATCTGGATGCCATCTACCGTCAGGACGTGGACGTTTATGCGCCCTGCGCCCTGGGGGCAACCATCAACGACCTGACCATTCCCCAACTGAAGGCCACCATCGTCGCCGGTTGCGCCAACAATCAGCTGGCCGAGCCGCGTCACGGCGAGGTTCTGAAAGAGAAAGGGATCCTCTACGCACCGGACTACGTGATCAACGCCGGGGGCATCATCAACGTCTCCTTTGAGCGCGATTACAACCCGGACCTGGCGGAAGCCAAGGTGCGGAAGATCTATGACACCCTGCTGACCATCTTTAACGAAGCGGACCAGAGCGGCAAAACCACCGCCCTGGTCGCCGACGAAATGGCGCGCAGCATCATTGAGAACGCGCGCAACCGGTAAAGCCGGTTGGTCAATCAAAACAAAGGGGCCTGATGGCCCCTTTGTTGATCCAGTTTCAGCGAAAAGCCGCTGGATTTACGGCTCAACACCACCGGCGCTTTACTGCCATCGTCTTTCCTGGCGACAGATACCGCCGAGTAGTCCAGACGGGGGGCGTCCCGGTCATAGTAGTCACCTACCGCAATCTCACCCTGCTCCTGATGCATCAGTTTGACGACGGTGGACCAGCGACGCCTTAAACGCTCGCCAGACGACGTGCGCATCATCATAACCGGCCACCGCTTGCACGGGATTGGCGAATCCCATCTCGTAACGCTGATCGAGCGGGTATCCTGCGTTGATCACCCGGGAGTTGAGTCCACCGGCATGGAAATGACTGACGTGGCCCCGCTCAGCCATCTCCAAGGCTTTCGGGTACAGGCCGCATTCCAGTGGCACAGCCACGGCGCCAGCCGCTACGACCATTAACAGTGACGTCATCCTCTCCGGGTCAATCATCAACATCCAGCAACCTGCCCAAAAGTGGCACCTGATGGCAAACCAGATGCATTTCACTCCACCAGAGAGTATCCTTGTGCGCTGCGTTTTATGGCGATTGAAGAGTAAACCATGCCTGCACTACCGATCCCGGACCACGACATGCTGAAAGCGTGGTTGGAGCAGTATCAGATCGAATACTACCTCTGCAGCAGCTGTGAAGGGCTGCACCTGCCGCAATTGCAGGATCTGAATGGGATCTACGACGCCAAGGTGGAGATCGAGGGGGACTTTGTCTACTGCTCGGCCTCCATTGAGCTTCGCCCTACCGGCGTGTTGCCGGCGCACGCGGAGCTCGGGCGGCTCAACACCCATTACCCGACCCTGAAGATCTTTATCGAGATGGTCGACGACACCCTGCCGCGACTGGTGATGTGCCACAACCTGGCGCTGCGCCCCGGCGTGGAAGAGGCGCAGTTTATCTACTTTGTGCGGGACTGCATGGAGCAGATGGAACAGG
>CAZWED010000264.1:0-5010 GCA_964632645.1 uncultured Ferrimonas sp.
AGCTGATGATGCAAAAGCCGAACATTCTGGTGATGGACGAGCCGACCAACCACATGGACATGGAGTCCATCGAAGCCCTCAACCTGGCGCTGGAGAACTACGCCGGCACCCTGCTGTTTGTGTCGCACGACCGCCAGTTTGTGTCGTCAGTGGCCACCCGCATCATCGAACTGAAACGGGATGGCTTTACCGACTTCCACGGTACCTACGAAGAGTACCTGGCCAGTCAGGGGCTGGAAGGGTAAACCACGGGGTTCTAGGAAAAAGCCGGCAAGATGCCGGCTTTTTTGTTACCAAAAATTGCTGAATCCGGGCTCCTTGACGCTCGATTGACGTTCAGCAGAACGGCGGAAGTTTCCTTGATCTGGGCTCGGCGTGGTGGGGGCGGCCATCTGCTAAGTTTATTGCCTGACCCGAACATGTCGGCGCCCTGACGCGTACGAGCCATCCTGTTGAGTGGGGCTGATATGGGACGATTACCCGCAAAGGAGAACCACAATGAGTCAGGATACGACCCGCTCCACCGGCGGTTGCCCGGTCATGCACGGCGCCAACACCAGCAACGAACAGATCAATCACGACTGGTGGCCCAAGGCCCTGAATCTGGACATCCTTCACCAACACGACAGCAAGACCAATCCGCTGGGGGCCGACTTTAATTACGCGGAGGCGTTCAGCAAGCTGGACCTGGAAGCGGTCAAGGCGGACCTGAAGGCGCTGATGACCGACAGCCAGCCCTGGTGGCCGGCGGACTGGGGCCATTACGGCGGCCTGATGATCCGCATGGCCTGGCACTCGGCCGGCACCTATCGCATCGCCGATGGCCGCGGTGGCGCCTCGACCGGCAACCAACGCTTCGCGCCGCTCAACTCCTGGCCGGATAACGCCAACCTGGACAAAGCCCGCCGCCTGCTCTGGCCCATCAAGAAGAAGTACGGCAACAGCCTGTCCTGGGCGGACCTGATGATCCTGGCGGGCAACATGGCCTATGAATCGATGGGCCTGAAAACCTTCGGTTTTGGTGGCGGTCGGGAAGACATCTGGCACCCCGAGAAGGACATCTTCTGGGGCTCTGAGCGGGAATGGCTGGCGCCAACGGACAACCCCAACAGCCGCTACTCCGGCGAGCGTGATCTGGCCAACCCGCTGGCGGCGGTGATGATGGGCCTGATCTACGTGAACCCGGAGGGGGTCGACGGCAATCCGGACCCGCTGAAAACCGCCCGGGACGTGCGCATCACCTTTGCCCGCATGGCGATGAACGATGAGGAAACCGTGGCCCTGACCGCTGGCGGGCACACCGTCGGCAAAGCGCACGGTAATGGCCGCGCGGAAAATCTGGGGGCCGAGCCGGAAGCCGCTGGCCTGGAGGAGCAGGGGCTGGGCTGGAACAACAAAACCGGTCGCGGCGTGGGCCGGGATACCGTCACCAGCGGTCTGGAAGGGGCCTGGACCACCCATCCCACCCAGTGGGACAACGGCTACTTCCACCTGCTGCTGAACTACGACTGGGAGCTGAAGAAAAGCCCGGCCGGTGCCTGGCAGTGGGAACCGGTCGACATCCGTGAAGAAGACAAGCCGGTTGACGTCGAGGATCCCTCCATCCGTCACAACCCGATCATGACCGACGCCGACATGGCGATGAAGATGGACCCGGAATATCGCAAGATCGCCGAACGCTTCTACCAGGACCCCGCCTACTTCTCGGAAACCTTCGCCCGCGCCTGGTTCAAACTGACCCACCGCGACCTGGGGCCGAAGAGCCGTTACCTCGGGGCGGACGTGCCGAAGGAGGATCTCATCTGGCAGGACCCGGTGCCGACGGTGGACTACACCCTCAGCGACACCGAGATCGCCGGGCTGAAAGCCACGCTGCTGAACGCCGGCCTCAGCGTTGCCGAACTGGTGGCCACCGCCTGGGACAGTGCCCGCACTTTCCGGGGTTCCGACAATCGGGGGGGCGCCAACGGCGCGCGCATCCGGCTGGCCCCGCAGAAAGACTGGGCGGGCAATGAGCCGGCCCGGTTGCAGAAGGTGTTGGGGGTGCTGGAGGGCATTCAGTCCGGCCTGAGTAAGCCGGTCAGCCTGGCGGATCTGATTGTGCTGGGTGGCTGCGCCGCCGTGGAGAAGGCCGCCCGGGATGCGGGTGTGGCGATCACCGTGCCCTTTATGCCGGGGCGGGGGGACGCCACCGATGAGATGACCGACGCCGACTCCTTTGAGGTGCTGGAACCGCTGCACGACGGCTTCCGCAACTGGCTGAAGCAGGACTACGTGGTTACGCCGGAAGAGATGTTGCTGGATCGCGCCCAGCTGATGGGGCTGACCGCCCCGGAGATGACCGTGCTGATTGGCGGCATGCGGGTATTGGGCGCCAACCACGGCGGCACGGCTCACGGCGTCTTTACCGACCGCGTCGGCGTGCTCTCCAACGACTTCTTCGTCAATCTGACGGACATGCGCTACAACTGGAAGCCGGCGGGCAGCAATCAGTATGAGATTGTCGATCGGGCCAGCGGTGAGGTGAAGTGGACCGCCACCCGGGTTGATCTGGTGTTGGGGTCTAACGCGATTCTTCGCGCTTACGCCGAAGTCTATGCCCAGGACGACAACCACGGGAAGTTTGTGCAGGACTTCGTTAATGCCTGGGTCAAGGTGATGAACGCCGACCGCTTCGACCTGAAGTGAGGAAGCGCCATTGACAAAAAAGCCCACCGCTGGACGGTGGGCTTTTTTCTGCGCGGGCCGGCGTCAGTGGGGGGCGTGGCCGTTTTTGGATTTGCCCGCAATGAAGTCGGTCAGGGCAAACAGCACGCCGGACACCACAAAGGTCAGGTGGATGCCGACTTTCCAGGCCATGGTTTCCGCTGCCATGTTTTCCGCGTCGAGGAAGGCTTTGAGCAACTCGACGGTGGAGATCGCCACGATGGCGCCAATCAGCTTCAGCTTCAGGTCGGAGAAGCCCACTTTGCCCATCCAGGCCGGGCGATCCTCGTGGTCATCAGGGCCAAACTTGGAAACGAAGTTCTCGTAGCCGCTGAAGGCGATGATCAGCAGCAAACTGGCCAGCAGCGCAGTATCCACCAGAGTCAGAATGCTGAGAATGGGGTGGCCTTCGGCACCGAAAAAGACGATGGCCAGCAGGCTGAACAACTCCTTGCCGAATTTCAGGAACAGGGCGCCAATGGCGATCACCAGGCCAAAGAAAAACGGGGCCAACAGCCAGCGGGTGCTGAACAACAACTTTTCGAAATAGAATTCCAGGCGTTTCATGGGTAACCAGCGAATAAGAATGGTCGTGAACAAACGAGAGGCCCCATCAAGCCGTTCAGGCCGATGCGGGCGTTTTCCCTACCGAGCATAGACCGTTCAGGGAGAGCGCATTCTACTTGATGGAAAAGGCGCGGGGAATCCCGCGCAAAACAGTGGCTTACATCATGAGCCGGAAACTCATGGTGCGGGCAGGGCAGAGCCCCCCTCGGCGCCCCGGCGGAGGGGGCGAAAGAGCCACCACAATGCCGCAAAGTAGCTGAGGAAGATCAGCGGCAGGCCGGCGGCGCTGGGCCAGATAAAGGTGTCCACGGCGATCAGTGAATCGGAAAACAGGAACAGGAACGCCCCGGCAATCGGCCGCCAATCTGTCGCCGACCAGCAGCAGCCCATCACCATGGTGGTGAGCAGGACGGAGTAAGCGCCAACCGCCCAGCGAAGGTCCCCTTGCGGGGTGTCCGCCAGAAAGGGCAGGACCAGCCAGAGGAACACCAGAGTGCCCAGCGGCAGGCCCCAGATCAGGGTGTGATAGGCCCCCCTGGGCCGACGCCAGAAGCAAAGGCTCAGGGCGGTCTGGGTCACCGCAAACGCCATCAGACCCGGCAAAAGGTGGCTGTCGTGGCCCCGATCCAGAATCATGTCCCCCAGTGCGGCAAACAGCAGGGCGATCACCAGCAAGGTGCGCTCGCTGCCCCTGGCGAAGCGGAAGCAGAGCAACGCCAGAGACAGGGCGGGTATCGCTTTGAGCAGATCGCTGCCCGGATAGGGGCGCAGGGATTCGGTCAGGGTATAGGCCAGGGCACCGCCCCAGAAAATCCAGGGCAGGGCGGGGAGGGCAGACGTCCGTGTCAGCGTATTCATTCCGGCGTCAGCTCCCGCGCAGTTCCCGTCGCAGCACTTTGCCCACGGTGGATTTGGGCAACTCCGGCAGGCGCACAAATTTGCGCGGCTGCTTGTAGCCGGTCAGGTTATCGCGGCAGTGCGCCTTCAGGGCGGCAAGGTCCAGCTCGTCGTCACTGACCACGTACGCCACCACCCGCTCGCCGCTGCGCTCGTCCGGTTCGCCAATCACCGCCGCTTCAATGATGCCGGGCAACTGGCACAACACCTCTTCCACCTCGTTGGGGTAGACGTTAAATCCGGACACCAGGATCAGGTCCTTTTTGCGATCAACGATGCGCACGAAACCGTCCGGCTGGATCCGGGCGATGTCACCGGTTTTCAGCCAGCCGTCCTCATCCAGCACCAGCGCGGTTTCTTCCGGCATCTGCCAGTAGCCCTGCATCACTTGCGGGCCGCGCACGCACAGCTCGCCCTCGTCGACCGGCTGGCCCTGGTCGTCCACCACCTTAAGTTCGGTTTCGATCAGGGCCGGCCCGATGGTGCCCAGCTGTTCCCGGCCAATGGGGTTCAGGCAGACCACCGGCGAGGTTTCCGACAGCCCGTAGCCCTCGGAGATGGTGCAGCCTGTGGTGCTTTGCCAGATCTCCGCAGCCGCGGAGGTGAGCGCGGTGCCGCCGGAGATGGTCAGTTTCAGCCCGGAGAAATCCAGCTGGCGGAAACTGTCCAGCCGGCACAGGCCGACGAAGAGCGTGTTCAGCCCCGCCATGCCGGTGATCCGAAACGGCCGGATCTGCTCAACAAACGCCGGCAGGTCCCTCGGGTTGGGGATCAGCACATTGAGGCTGCCACGGGCGAAGAAGGTGATGAGATTCACAGTAAAGGCGTAGATGTGGTAGA
>CAZWED010000265.1:0-4934 GCA_964632645.1 uncultured Ferrimonas sp.
TGTAAATCTGACGGCTCCGCCTTCGAAGGTTCGAATCCTTCCCCCTCCACCATCTAAGAAAACGCCACCCCTCGGGTGGCGTTTTTGCGTTCTGGCGTTCAGTTAAGCGCCACGGCGATGGGGCTCTGTCGGCCAGACACCATGCCGTGACGTGGCGATCACCCGTCCCGCCGGAGCGGCTTGAGCAGATACCCCAATCCGTTGTGTTTGATCTCCAGCACCAGGGCCAGCTTCGGCCCCAGTGGCGGCGCGGGCCACCCCTTGCCCTGCATCCAGACCAGGTAGGCGATGGGCAGATCCATCAGGCGCCGCCCGGCATATTTGCCAAACGGCATAGTGTCATTGGCAAGCTGGCTTAACAGCTGTGGGTCCATTGCGATACCATGCGGCGAACGTAAACGAGCATTATACGAGAATTTTATGCCGCGCAATTGGGTAAACTGGGCCATCGCCCAGATCGAGGCTGACTTTCAGCGCAGTGCCGACACGCACCTGATCAAGCTGGATCTGCCTCACCTGACCGATATCGACATCTATCTGAAAGATGAGAGTACCCATCCCACCGGCAGTCTCAAGCACCGTCTGGCGCGCTCCCTGTTTCTCTACAGCCTGTGTAACGGCTGGATCCGCGAAGGCACGCCCATCATCGAGTCCTCCTCCGGCTCGACCGCCATCTCCGAAGCGTACTTTGCCCGTCTGCTGGGACTGCCGTTTATCGCGGTGATCCCCAAGTCCACGGCCCAGAAGAAGATTGACCAGATCGAGTTCTACGGCGGACGCTGCCATCTGGTGGAACCGGCCCAGATCTACACCGAGTCCGCCCGACTGGCGCAGGAACTGGACGGCCACTATATGGACCAGTTCACCTACGCTGAGCGCGCCACCGACTGGCGCGGCAACAACAACATTGCGGATTCCATCTTCCGCCAGATGCAGCACGAGCGCTTCCCGGTTCCGGCCCACATCGTGATGAGTCCGGGCACCGGTGGCACCTCTGCCACCATCGGCCGTTACCTGCGCTATCAGAAGGTGGAAACCCGCCTCTGTGTGGTGGACCCGGACAACTCGGTCTTTTTCGACTATTTCCAGACCGGCAACCAGGCGCTGACCAGCACCGCCTGCTCGCGCATCGAAGGGATCGGCCGTCCCCGTGTCGAACCCTCGTTCATCCCCGGCGTGGTGGATGAGATGCGCCAGATCCCCGACACCGCCTCCATCGCCACCATTCTGTGGCTGGAACAGATCATCGGCCGCAAAACCGGCGCCAGCACCGGCACCAACCTTTACGGTGTGCTGCAACTGGCGGACGAGATGCGTCGCAAGGGCGAATCCGGCTCCATCGTGACCCTGATCTGCGATTCCGGTGAACGCTACCTCGACAGCTACTACGATCCGCACTGGGTGGCAGAAAAGATTGGCGACATCCAGCCCTACATGGACCAACTGGCCCGCTTCTCTGAAACCGGTGAACTGGAGGCTCTATGAGTGAGAAACGCATTGCCGTCGTGGTGTTCAGCGGCGGCCAGGACTCCACCACCTGCCTGGTGCAGGCCCTGACTCACTATGACGAAGTCCACGCCATCACCTTTGATTACGGCCAGCGCCACGCTCAGGAGATCGAGGTGGCCAGCAACCTGGCCAAACAGCTGGGGGTAGCAGCACACAAGGTGATGGACGTCAGCCTGTTGGGTGAGCTGGCCATCAGTGCCCTCACCCGCGACAACATCGCCGTCGCCAATGAACTGATGGACAACGGCCTGCCCAACACCTTTGTGCCGGGGCGCAACATTCTGTTCCTGACCCTGGCGGGGATCTACGCCTACCAGGTTGGCGCCCAGACGGTGATCACCGGGGTGTGCGAAACCGACTATTCCGGTTACCCCGATTGCCGGGATGAGTTTGTCCAGGCGCTGGAGAAGGCGCTGGTGCTGGGCATGGACCGTCCCCTGACGCTGTCCACCCCGCTGATGTGGCTGGATAAAGCGCAAACCTGGGCATTGGCGGATCACTACGGTGCGCTTGAGCTGGTGCGGGATCAGACCCTGACCTGCTACAACGGCATCATCGGTTCGGGCTGCGGCACCTGCCCCGCCTGTCAGCTTCGGGCCCGGGGCCTGGAGCAGTACCTCGCCAACCGACACGCCATTCTGGACGACCTTCGTGACCAGCTCGGCATCGACTAAAGCCTTTGGCTGGCCCAGCGTAGACCAGTGGGCCGGACCGGCAGTGCTGTCGGCCCTGGCCCTGCTGTGCTGGGCACTGCCGGCGCTCTATGAACCCCTGATCTGGTCGCGAAGCGGACTGGATCAGGGCCAGTGGTGGCGGCTGTGGAGCGGCCACCTGCTGCACTCCAACACCGCCCACCTGCTGATGAACCTGGGGGGCCTGTGGCTGATCTTCGCCCTGCACCAACCCCATTATCGTTGGCGCCCCTTCCTGATCAGCGTTCTGCTGATGAGTCTGCTGATCAGCCTGGGGCTTTATGGCTGGGTCGATAATACCAACCGGTACGTCGGTCTCAGCGCTCTGCTGCACGGGTTGTTTACTCTGGGGGCCATGCTCGACATTCAGAGAGGGTGGCGCAGCGGTTACGCGCTGTTGCTGGGGGTGATGGCGAAAATCGGCTGGGAGCTTTACAGTGGCGGCAGTGCCGAGGTGGCGGCCCTGATCGACGCCCGGGTCGCGGTGGAATCCCACGCCCTGGGCGTCTTCAGTGGACTGTTGTGTGGTGTTGGCTACCGGCTTTACCAGCGCTCCTGGTAACTGCCACTGCCCTCACCGGTGAGGAAGCTTTCCGCCATCAGCTTCATCGCCTGATCGTAATCCCCCTCCAGCGCCGCCTGATACTGCTGCTCCGCCAGGGCCTGTTGATGAATTTCGCCGGCGGCGGTCGGGAAGTCCTGGATCAGCACGTTGATGTCTTCCGATTCCGGGGCCGTACCCGTGGGCGCCGGCGTGCTGCCATCCCGGTAGTAGGCCAGGCCGGGCCCTATCACTTCACTCTGTTGATGAACCTGACTGCGCAGCTCGCTTTCTACCCGTGGATTGGTATGAGCCACCTCGGGTGTTGGCAGCTGCTTATAGGCCACCACCAGTGCCGCAGCCAGCACTGCAAATGCGATCACGTTCCGTCGATTAACCATACTCACCTCCCCTCCCACAACATCGATGGGGGACGCTATAAGTATGGTTCAGGCAGACGGGATCAGGAGATCACCAGCTGTTCGCGCAGATTGGCGATCTGATCGCGCAGCGCGGCGGCCTTCTCAAACTCCAGGTTGCGGGCGTGCTCGTACATGGTTTTTTCCAGCTCGGCGATGGACTTGGCGAGTTTGCCCGGGTCCACTGGCTGGTAGTGGGGTTTGCTTTCCGCCACTTTGCGGCCCGCCCCACGGGACTTGCCCCCCACATCCATCACATCGGTGATCTTCTTCACCAGCCCCTTCGGCACAATGCCATGCTCGGCGTTATACGCCTCCTGCTTGGCGCGACGACGACGGGTTTCGTCCATGGCGCGCGCCATGGAGCCGGTGATGCGATCGGCGTACAGGATGGCCCGGCCGTTGACGTTACGGGCGGCACGCCCCATGGTCTGGATCAGGGAACGGTCGGAGCGCAGGAAGCCCTCCTTGTCCGCATCCAGAATCGCCACCAGGGACACCTCGGGCATATCCAGGCCCTCCCGCAACAGGTTAATGCCCACCAGCACATCAAACTCACCGAGTCGCAGGTCGCGAATGATCTCCATCCGCTCCACCGTGTCCACGTCGGAGTGCAGATAGCGCACCCGCACATCGTGCTCTTCAAGGTATTCGGTCAGGTCTTCCGCCATCCGCTTGGTCAGCGTGGTGACCAGCACCCGCTCATTCTTGTCCGCGCGGATGCGGATCTCCGACAGCAGGTCATCCACCTGAGTGGCAACCGGCCGCACTTCGATCTCCGGGTCCAGCAGGCCGGTAGGACGCACCACCTGCTCCACCACGTCACCGGCGGACTTGTCCAGCTCGTACTGGGCCGGCGTCGCGGAGACGAAGATGGTCTGCGGCGCGATCGCCTCAAACTCCTCAAACTTGAGCGGCCGGTTGTCCATGGCCGAGGGCAGACGGAAGCCGTACTCCACCAGAGTTTCCTTGCGGCTGCGATCCCCTTTGTACATCGCCCCCAACTGAGGCACGGTGACGTGGGATTCATCAATGATCAGCAAGCCGTCGTCCGGCAGGTAATCCAGCAGTGTCGGCGGCGGCTCGCCCGGCGCCCGGCCGGACAGGTAGCGGGAGTAGTTCTCGATGCCGGAGCAGTAGCCCAGCTCCAGCATCATCTCAACGTCAAACTGGGTGCGCTCCTTGATGCGCTGCGCCTCGATCAGCTTGTGGTTGTCCAGCAACTGCTGGTGCCGCCCCTTCAGCTCAGCCTTGATCTTGTCAATCGCCGCCACGATGGTTTCCCGCGGGGTCACGTAGTGGGTTTTGGGGTAGACGGTATAGCGTGCCACCTGCCGGCTTTGCGCACCGGTCAGGGGATCGAACAGGGTGATCCGCTCAATCTCTTCATCGAACAGCTCAATGCGCACCGCGTCCCGGTCCGAGTCCGCCGGGAAGATGTCGATCACCTCCCCCCGCACCCGGAAGGTGCCCCGTTCAAACGCCATGTCGTTGCGGCTGTACTGCAGCTCGGCCAGGCGCTTCAGAATGTCCCGCTGATTCATGATGTCGCCCTGGCGCAGGTGCAGCAGCATCGCCATGTAGGCTTTGGGGTCACCCAGGCCGTAGATGGCCGAGACGGACGCCATCAGCACCACGTCACGTCGCTCCATCAGCGCCTTGGTGGCAGAGAGTCGCATCTGCTCAATGTGCGCATTGATCGACGCGTCCTTCTCAATGAAGGTGTCGGTGGAGGGCACATAGGCTTCCGGCTGGTAGTAGTCGTAGTAGGAG
>CAZWED010000266.1:0-351 GCA_964632645.1 uncultured Ferrimonas sp.
GCATGTAACCCAACACAATGGGTTTCTTCAGTTCATGCCAGGCGTCTTTCCACAGTGCTTCCTGCTGGATTTCGCCACGTTTGATCCTGGCCTGGCGGGCAAGGCGTTCCTCTTTGCCGGGCTCCTTGTACGCCAGCAGCATCAGGAAGTTCAGCGAGATGATCCCGGCGCAGGCAAAAAACACGTTGTCCCAGGACAACTGACGCAGGTGTACTGCCATCAGCGGGCCCAGGAAGCCGCCGATGTTCACCGTCTGGTAGAAGATCCCCCAGGCCATGGAGCTGTTTTCCCGCCGGGTGGCCAGTACCAGAGTGCCCTGGATCCCCGGCTTGAAGATGCCGGTGCCGGTTG
>CAZWED010000266.1:361-4929 GCA_964632645.1 uncultured Ferrimonas sp.
GCCGAGCAGGAAGCCGGCGAAAGTGGGGAAGAACGCCATCATCAGGTAGCCGGCGATCTTGAGGACGGTGGAGGCGAAGATGGTTTCCTTGTATCCGGCGCGGTCCGAGATGCCGCCGGTGAACACCGGAACGAAGGTTTGCAGCAGCGCCCAGATCATCAGGATGATGCCGAAGTCCCCCATGCTGATCCCGAGGCCGCCCGCGGAAGCCGGCGCCTTGGCATAGAGGGCGGCAGAGCTTTTCACGCCGTAGTACGCCAGACGCTCAATCAGCTCCATGCCACCCACCAGCCAGAAAACGTAGCTCAGGCTGGCAATGGAAGCCCACAGGCCAAACTGTTTCACTTCCCGTAAGTCGTTGGTTGCTTGTGTGTCAGTGCCGTTCATTGATAATGCTTCATTGTTGTTATGGGGCTGCGTCAGGCTACAACAAAGTGACATTGAATAAAAATGTCGTTAACCCTGCGTGGTTCACACGATGAAGAAATCGCCTTTTTCTGTCGCACAAGGAGTGATAGAACGAAGGTTTAAGGGATTGATTGAGCGGGTTTATGTCGCAAACAGCACAGGATCGAGCGGCCAAAGCGGCCTTGAGCCACGTCGGGCGGCTGGCGCGGGCTGAGCGGGACGGCGCAAAAGCCCGGATCGCCCACCTGCTGGCCATGAGCGACCTCGAGGAGGCGGCGTGGGCCCAGTGTCGGCGTCGCCTGCTGGCACAAGCGCCGGTGGCTCTGCACTTTCATCCGGACCGCCCCGGCCAAAATGGCGTGTCGGTGGCCGAGTCGCTGTTTCAGTCCGGCCGCTACGTCAATCAGTTTGCCTCCGGCGTCTCCGCCGGCTTGCTGGACCCGTCCTCCACGGGGCCGCGGGCCCGGTGGGAGCATCAGCTGTTTGGTGAGGCTTATGGGCCCCAGACCGCGCCGGAACACCGCCCCAAATACGGCGCCTGGCATCTGCTGCCGCACTCCGATGGCCCCGCTCCCCGATTCGGCTCCTGCTATTTTTTGTTGCACCCTTCGGTGACGGCGCGTTCCACCTTTTGCTTTGGCGATTCGCACCGGAGTCCGACAGCGCGGGGCACGCGCGGTGAACCGGACGCCCTGTTGGCCGCATTGCTGACGGAGTGTTTTGAACGGGACAGCGCGTTGGGGGTGTCCGGACTAAGGCTGCCTGAGCTGGTAACGAGGCTTTCGGCGGTCCCGTCCGGCCACTGGCTGGATGCCTCGGCCGCCGGCAACCTGGATCACTACATCGAGGCCCAGGTGCACGGCGAGGTGCGGCTGGAACGTGATGTCACCATGTTGGTGGCGGACCCGAGCTTTATCGGTACCGGAGTGGGACAAACCCTGGAGTCCCTGTCCCGCCGCTACGGCATTGAGCTGGCCTGGCATGGCGGCTACCGGTTAAAGCCGCAGGACATACCCCGTGACCGGCGTGGCCCGCTGATGCCGGACGTGGCGGCACAGGTGAGCGCGCTGGGGCAGGCGGAAGGGCAGGGCAACTGGGTTGACGCCTACCACATTGGCCTTGCCTGGCAGGCGAGCATAAAAAACCCCAGTGCCTGGGGACACTGGGGTGAGCCACCGTCACAACTGTTGAAGTGGCTGTGGCATCTGTTGGTGATGTCAGCGCGTTAAAGCACCCGTTTTTCCATCTCCAATCCCTGCAGGGCGATCACCGCCTGAGTGCGGTTGCGCACGCCCAACTTGCGAAAGATGGCGGTGGCGTGGGCCTTGATGGTCGCCTCGGAGACGCCAAGGTCATAGGCGATCTGCTTGTTCAGCATCCCCTCCGCAAACATCTGCAGCACCCGGTACTGCTGAGGCGTCAACTCCGCCAGACGGGCACCGATGTCGTTGACTTCAAAGCTGGGCTCGGCCAACTCGGCCATTCCCGCAGGCAGGTAGGTGTCGCCCTCCAGCACCACGTTCAGGGCCTCGGCGAGTTGCTCCGGGCTGGCGGATTTGGGAATGAAACCCTGGCAGTCGTAGGAGAGGGCCTTGGCGACGGTGGTGGGGTCCTCGTGTGCGGAGATCACCACCACCGGCACGCCGGGGTAGTGGCTGCGCAGGTGGATGAGGGTGGAGTAGCCGTGACTGCCGGGCATCTCCAGGTCCAGGAGGACCAGGTCCGGCTGGTGAATTTTCAACCTGGCATCCAGGCTGTCAGCGCTGTCTGCCTCTTCCCATTTCGCGTCGAGACGTCCGGCAAGCGCCTGCTTTAATGCGCTGCGAAACAGCGGGTGATCGTCGGCGATCAGTATGTGTAACTCGGCGTGATCCATGGCGTCGGCTCGTCCTGATTATCGCATTATCGTTGTTATTAAAGATTACTGTATGAAAAATAACGACGTGATAAAAGTCACCCCGGCAAATCGCCGGGGTGAGACAGGGATCACGAACCGGTTGCGCGTCAGGCGAAACGCGCCCGGCGGGCCCGGCTGGCCTTGGCCAGGTCCCGCAGCAAGGTTTCGGATTCTTCCCAGTTGAGGCAGCCGTCGGTGATGCTCTGGCCGTAGGTGAGGGGCTTGCCCTGTTCCACCTTCTGACTGCCTTCCACCAGAAAACTCTCCGCCATGATGCCGGCGATGGCGCGACCGTGGGGCTCCACCATCTGTGCCATTACATCGTTCGCCACCTCGAGCTGGCGCTTCGGCTGCTTCTGGCTGTTGCCATGAGAGAAATCCACCACCAGGTTGGGGATCACGCCCTCGCTCTTCAGCGCTTCGTGCGCCGCGACAATGTGCTCCGCCTGATAGTTGGGAGCCTTGCCACCACGCAGGATGATGTGGCCAAAGGGATTGCCGTGGGTCCGGTACACGCTCATCTGGCCGTCTTTGTCCGGCGAGTAGAAGATGTGCGGTTCGCGGGCAGCACGTACCGCATCCACAGCGATCTTGATGTTGCCGTCGGTGCCGTTCTTAAACCCGACCGGGCAGGAGAGGGCGGAGGCCATCTCCCGATGGATCTGGGACTCGGTGGTGCGGGCGCCGATGGCGCCCCAGGTGATCAGATCCGCGATGTACTGGCCGTTCACCATATCGAGGAACTCGGTGGCAATGGGCAGTTTCAGTTCACTGATGGCCACCAGCAGCTCGCGGGCCAGTCGCAGGCCCTTGTCCGGGCTGAAGCTGCCGTCCAGATCCGGATCGGAGATCAGGCCCTTCCAGCCAACGGTGGTGCGCGGCTTTTCAAAGTAGACGCGCATGACGATCAACAGGTCGTCACGCAGTTCCTGGTGCAGTTCGGCCAGGCGGCGGGCGTACTCCACCGCGGCTTTGGTGTCGTGGATGGAGCAGGGGCCGATGATCACCAGCAGGCGCGGGTCTTCCCCGCTCAGAATCGCTTCCACTTCGCGGCGAGCCTGCACCAGGGCGGCAGCGGCGCCATCGCTGAGGGGAAATTCCGCCGCCAGTTCAGCGGGGGAGATCACCCGGGAAAGCAGGGTAGTGCGTAGTTCGTCAGTCTTAATGGTCATGAAAACAGTCAGCCGATAAAGCCTTCGCGCCGCAACGGGCGGCACATCGTGCGGCAAATTTGGTTGAGTATACCGAATTTCCCCTGCTGATGAGTGTGACAAGAGTGGGATCCGGGCAGGAAATCGCTTTAACTTTGTGCAGTTAAGCGACTTTTTCGCAGGGGGGACGGGCAGCCGGTTAAAAACCGGCCGCCCGCACAGGGGTCAGAACATCTTCCGTTCCAGTCCGGTCTCGGACAGGATCTTGGTGGCGATCTCCTCAACCGAATGGTACGTGGTGTTGAGGAAGGGGATCCGCTCACGCTTGAACATCATCTCCACCTCTTTGACCTCCATCCGGCATTGGCGGATGGAGGCGTAGGTGCTGCCCTCCAGACGCTGGTTGCGGATCTCGTGCAGCCGCATCGGATCAATGGTGAGACCGAAGATCTTCTTTTTGTGGTTTTTCAGTTCCGGCGGCAATTTCAGGTTGTCCATGTCCTCCGCAATAAACGGATAGTTGGCGGCCTTGATGCCAAACTGCATAGAGAGATAGAGGCTGGACGGGGTTTTGCCGCAGCGGGATACCCCCACCAGAATCACGTCGGCGCGGTCGAGGTTCTTCAGGCTGATGCCGTCGTCGTTCTCCATGGCGTAATGGATGGCGTCGATACGGTCGTTGTAGGCGGCGTTGTCGATGGAGTGGGTACGGTGAATGCGGGGCTCGGCTTTCACGCCCAGTTGCTGCTCAAGTGGCGCAACGAAGGTGTTGAGGAAGTCATAATCGAGCGCTTCGGAGCTGTAGATGATGGTGCGGATCTCCGGATTCACGATGGAATGGAACACCAATGGACGCTCACCTGTTGTAAAAAAACAGTCATTCAGTTTCTTCTTGACTTCTTCCGCCTTGGTTAAGGTTTCAACGAAGGGAATAGTAATTTGTTCAAACTCAATGGGAAATTGTGAGAGTACCGCATGACCAAACACTTCTGCTGTGATGGCGGTGCCATCGGAGATATAGAACACCTTACGTCCCATTCTGACCTCATGTCGTAATAAAATTACAAATAAAATTAGCGATTTACGCTCCGAGTGTCCACAGTGTAAAATGC
>CAZWED010000267.1:0-4911 GCA_964632645.1 uncultured Ferrimonas sp.
GCACCACCTTGACATGGTGGGGGTCGGTAGTTCGAGTCTACTTAGACGCACCATATTCCAGACAACGCCCGCTCATTGAGTGGGCGTTGTCGTCTTTATGCCCGTCTGCCGGGCGCAGAGAGGCCGATTACCGGACTCACCGTCAGGAGCCCGATATGAAAGCGATCGCCGGGATCGATCTTGGTACGTCAAACTGTGGTGTCGGCGTGGTGCGTGAGGGCCGCCCCGAATTGCTGAACCTGCCAACCCACGGCCGGTTTATGCCTTCAACCCTGTATGCTCCCCGCGCCGAAGTCATCGCTGGCTGGCTCTATCGCCAACTGAAAGAGCACGGCCGGGAAAACGCCTTTCACCAGGCCCGTAAACACTCGCTGAGCGCCAGCCTCCATGCCCTGTCTGAGGCCCGGCTGGATGGCTACGAGGATCAGCTGTTCTTCGGCAACCCTGCCCTGTCGCGCTATCTGGAAGACCCTTCTGACTGCTACTACATCCGCAGCCATAAGTCGTTTCTGGGCGGCAGCGGCCTCTCCCCGCGCCAGCAGGAGGTGCTGGAGGACATCACCGCCTCCATGCTGTTTCACCTGTTGCAGCAGGTCCGCGAGGCGGGCCAGAACGAGGTGCGTAAACTGGTTGTCGGCCGTCCCATCAACTTTCAGGGCTTCAACAGCGAGCGCAGCAACGAACAGGCAACCGCCATCATCCGCCGTGCCGCCCGCCACATCGGCGTGGAGCAACTGGAGTTCATGTATGAACCCATGGCGGCGGCGCTGACGTTTCAACAGACCCTCACCGAGGAACAGCGGGTGTTGGTGGTGGACATCGGTGGCGGTACCACGGACATCTCCATGGTCCTTATGGGGCCGGGAAAAGTCGATTCGCAGTCGGCCGAGTCGCTGGTGCTGGGGCACAGCGGCAAGCGCATTGGCGGTAACGACTTTGATGTGGCACTGAACTACCGGGCACTGATGCCCGCGCTGGGCCTTGGGCTGACCGATGAAAAAGGGCGCATGCTGCCCACCCAGCCTTTTCACGATGCCGCGGCGGTCAATAACCTGTCCGCGCAAACCCGCTTCTACAGCATAGCGAACCGTCACGAAATGGACGCCCTGCGGCGCCAGCCCGGCTTAGGCACCCTCTCCCGCCTGATGACCCTGCAGCGCAACCAGATGACCTTCCAGCAGAGTGCAGTGGCGGAGCGCGCCAAGATCGCCCTCAGTGACGTTGAAAGCACAGAGGCAGACCTGAGCTACCTCGAAGCGGACCTGAGCGTCACCGTCACCCGGGCGCAATTCGCCGAGGCGGCACAGGGCGTGATGAAGCCGATCTTCGGGTTGATCGACGACGCCCTGGCACAGGCGGGTTGCGAGCCGGACCTGGTGTTTCTGACCGGGGGCAGTGCCAACTCGCCCTACTTCCGCAACGCGCTGGCCGCCCGCTTCGAGCAACGCCTCGTACAGGGCGACAACTTTGGCAGTGTGACCAGCGGCCTCGCACTGTGGGCCGACCGGATCTTTGATTAACCAGGGATAACGGGGAGCCATTGTGTGCGGTTTCCTGTGACGCCCGGCCCGGCGGCGCCACCAACGCGCAAAGCCGGGAAAATGCCACTGACATTTGCGCCAGATCCGCTAAGATAGCGGCCTTTCCACCCCCGATAGTGAGATGACAATGAGCGAAAGCAATGCTCTGCCTGTAGCGCTGAAGCAGGTACTGGATTTTATGGGTACCCCCGAGGCCCAACACGAAGCCGTGCTGGCGGTATACAACGCCGTTGAAGGCCCCCTGCGTCACGCCTGGGATCAACAACCCCAGAGTGCCCGTAATGTGCTGGAGAGCTTCGAGCAGTTTCAGGCCGTCGTTGCCTTTACCCTGGTAGGCCCCACTGCCGAGCTTATCGCCATGGTGCAACAAAACGCCGAAGGTGAAGAGCGTGACGACGCGCAGGCCGACGCCATGATGGAGCAACTGCTTCAGCAGGGGATCAAGATGATGATCAAAGACCTGAAAGCGGCCCGCCGTAACGCCAGCTTGCGCAACGAATTCCAGGCGCCGTTCAAAGCCTGATTTTGGATGCCCGGTCATCGCACCGGGCATTTGGGCAATTGGTCTATCCACTTGTAAGCAACCATCCCCGCCGCACTGAGTGCCTGTTTTCTTCGTATCCGACGATGCCCGGTCACCATTAATCCCACCCAAAGACAACCCCGCCACCGAGTCTCCGGCCGGTTCAGAGCGGCCCAATCCGAGGCCACATCATTGCCCTCTCCAAATGGCCCACAGCCTCACGTTACACGACACCCCACCCCTGAAAACTACATTTGACCCCTATGCTTTAGGAGTCATTACAGTTTTCGTTACAACATGAAATTTGGGTCAGACGCTCTGTCTCAGGTTGGACAGGTAGCGATTCCACTGCTCCAACTGCCCCTTGATGGCCACCAACTGCAGCGCACTGCCCTGCCCATCCTTAATGGGCAAGCGCATCACTGGTAGCGGACTGTCGTTGCGCAACCACTCACGTCCCAGCCGACAAATTGCCTCTGCGGTAAATTGGTCAGGCAGCTGAATGTGGCGACGCACCGCCACCAGCAGCTGGGTCGGATAGGCGACCGGCAAGGCTTTGTGTTGATGCTTCAGGGCGGGAAAAACCCAGTCGCTGGCGAGCGCTTTGCGTTTGCGCTGTTGCAGCAACTCCAGGGCCTGATCCGTCAGCGGGAAGGTCAGCCGCTCCCCTTTGCCGTTGTCGATGGTCACCCTGCCCTGTTGCCAGTCCACACCCTGCCAGCGCATCCGACACAACGCCGACAGCGGCAACAGCAGGCTCAGTTGCAACATCAACACCTGCTTAATGGTTTCATTGACCGGCAAACGGATCAGGGCTTTAAGGTAGAGCCCCACCTCAGACAAGGTGATGGCACGCTCCAGGTTGGGCACACGGCGAAGTTGAATCCCCTCACAGGGGTTGGCCAGTCTGGGCGACAGCCAGGGCTCGCCGCCAACCGGCGGCTCCGCAACGCCCCGGGCGACGTTAAACAACTGACGGTAGCACTGCAGGGCGTGCTCGGCGGCGCGTTGGCCGTGGCCGCCCCGTTGACGCCCTCGCTCCCGGGCCTGTTCAAGCAGCAGTTGGATCACCGAGCCGTCAATGGCAGCCGCCTCGGTATCGCCGTACTGCTCCCACAGCGCCCCCTCCAGCAGACGCCGCTCCTGGCGCCACTGGGGCCGATGGTGGCGGGCGTACTCCAGATAATGCTCAATCAAATCCCTGACGGTCAGCGACGGGCTGACGTCGCGCTCCTCCGGCGCATCGGTACGCTGCTGGCGGGCCTTCGCCCAGGCCGCTCTGGCAGCCTCCACCCCCATCTCCGGGAAATGGCCCAGCGTCAGCTGCTGGGTGCTGCGTTTGCCTTTTGGCGTGTAGCGGTAGATCCAGCGCCGCTTGTGCTTGCCCACTTTAAACACCAGGCCCGGATGGTCCGGATCGCTGATGTCACTGGCCGCCTGGGCGTAGAAACTGTCGTCCGCCGCCGGCCGCCCCTCGATCTCCGCCCTGGCTTGCTTGAGAATGCTGGCAACCCGCCCACGAACGCCGGTCGCCAGCGCTTCGTCGAGCAGCAACAGCACCTGTTGTTTTGGGGTCAGTTTGACCATGAACTGTCCTGTTCATTTACCTTGCTCCGCAGCGATCCTTTCAGATCCAACGCCGCTTGCCCAGCGAAAATTGTGTCTTTGGACAGACCGTTAGCGGTTTTTTCCACGTTCACACCACAAAGGCGAGGCATTATGGTTGCGCTTGTGAGAACAGTGGGCGAGGATCCATGCATTACCACTAGGAGATCCCCCCATGACCGACAATGCCATTCACCCTCAAATCCGCGCGTTTATCGATGCGGTGACCGAAAGCGGTCAGATCTGGGCCCTCAGCGCCGGCGACGACTGGGTCGTGGTGGACTCCGGCGAGTTCGCCGATACCGATGCCCTGCCGCTGTTTTCCAGTGAATCTGCCGCCAAGGCGATCTGCCAGGACGAGTGGGCGGAGTATCAACCCGCCGCCATTCCGGTCTCCGAGTTCTTCGACACCTGGCTGGAAAGCCTGAGCGAAGATGAAGTGATGGTCGGTATCGACTGGAACGCCGATCTGGAAGGGGCGGAAATCGATCCCTTCGAACTGGCCAAACTGATGGCCGATAAGGAAGTCTGATCGGCTCACTCCGTTCCCTTGAGAGGGACGAGCCAATCCGCTTCACTGGGATCCACTATGTGGATCCCTTTTTCATTTCTGCTTCTTGCCTTGCCGGTGTTCTCGCCCGCCCGGGCAGAGATCAGTCCGCCAAATGATCGACTCGCACTGCAGGATGCTTATCTGGTCATTCTGGGCGCCAGCGATGTTGCTGCACTGCGCCAGGGGTTTCTGCAAAGCGATAACCTTCCCTGCTGCCGCCATGATGCCCTCAGCCCGCTGGCAGAGCGCCTCACCGCCCGCCTTAGCGAACTGGGGCCGGAGCCATTCACCCTGGCGCTGCTCGGCCAGATTGAGCTGGAGTGGCAGTTGCCCCATCAGGCCAAAGCCCGCTTTACTAAAGCACTGGCGCTGGATCAGGCCCAACTGGAAGCCTTAACCGGAATGGCCCAGATCGCCCTCTACGAAGGGCAGTCCCGACAGTATCAAAAGTACCGCTTCCTGATTGATCGCCATCCGGAGCTGCGCTGGTTCCATCTGGCGTTTCTGGCAAAAACCCAGCACCAACTGGGCAACGAGCCGGCTGCGACCCAACTGCTCGAATCGGCCTTACGCAAACCCTACCGCGCGCTTCGCTAAGCCGCATTGCCCCCCTGAACCATCGCTCGCCAGCGCTTTCCCTGTCCCAGGTGCGAAGATTCAGATACGAAAAAGGCCCCCGAGTTCGGAGG
>CAZWED010000268.1:0-4907 GCA_964632645.1 uncultured Ferrimonas sp.
TGAGGTCATCGGCTGTTTGCCCAGGTAGGTGCCCTGGTCGAAGCGGGATTTCACCCACTCGTAATCCAGTTCCCAGACCCGTGACCAGTGCTGCCAGGCCCCTTCGGACAGACCGTAGTACCCCGGCAGGTTGTCGAACAGCAGGCCAAAGTCGGTGGCCCCCTGTACGTTGTCGTGACCACGGAAGATGTTGGCCCCGCCACCGGACACGCCCATGTTGCCCAGCGCCAGCTGCAGGATGCAGTACGCGCGAGTATTGGCGTTACCGATGGTGTGCTGGGTGCCGCCCATGCACCAGACGATGGTGCCCGGACGGTTGTCCGCCAGCATCTTGGCGACGCGATACACTTGCTTTTCGCCGGCGCTGCAGATGTTCTCCACCTCATCAGGCGGGTACTTCTTCACCTCTTCGCGGATGGCGTCCAGGCCCCACACACGGCGGGCGATAAAGTCCTTATCCTCCCAGCCATTCTCGAAGATGTGCCAGAGCAGGCCATAGATGAACGGAATGTCCGTGCCGGGTCGAATGTGCACGTACTCGTCGGCGTGTGCCGCAGTACGGGTGAAGCGGGGATCGACCACGATCATCTTGGAACCGCGCTCTTTGGCGATGAGAATGTGTTGCATGGCCACCGGGTGCGCTTCAGCGGCGTTGGAGCCGATGAAGATCATGCTCTTACTGTTGTGCATGTCGTTGTAAGAGTTGGTCATCGCGCCGTAGCCCCAGGTGTTGGCCACACCGGCTACCGTGGTGGAGTGACAGATCCGGGCGGAGTGGTCGACATTGTTGGTGCCCCACATCGCCGCGAACTTGCGGTAGAGATAGGATTGCTCATTGTTGGTCTTGGCGGAGCCCATAAAGTAGATGGAATCCGGGCCAGACTCTTCGCGGATCTTGAGCATCAGGTCGCCGATCTCGTTGACCGCTTCCTCCCAGGACAGCTTCTTCCACTTCCCGCCTTCCAGCTTCATCGGGTACTTCACCCGCTTCTCGCTGTGGGTATGGTGAATGACGGAAGCGCCCTTGGCGCAGTGGCCGCCCCGGTTGATCGGGTGGTCAAACGCCGGTTCCTGGTGAACCCAGACCCCATTCTGCACCTTGGCGTAAATCCCGCAGCCAACCGAACAGTGGGAGCAGATGGTTTTCACCGTTTTCATGTCGCCACTGCCGGAAGCCGTGGCCGCCTCCGCCTTGCGCACCATGCCCTGCCCCAACATGGAGGCCGCGGCGATGCCACCGGCGGTGATGCCCGCGTTCTTGAGGAACTGACGACGATTGAGACCAAGCGACTTCTTCTCGGAAGTGACTGCTTTGGTCGGTACTGAACGTGTGAGTTTCATCCTGAACCTCCTTATTTGCGCAACGTGGCGTAGTAGGTTAGGACATGGGGGGATTCACGATAGCCGGAAGACTTCGTGTCGGGTTTGGCCTCAGCCGGGGACGTCTGGGCCTGAACCGCACCGCTTGAGAGGGCAACAGCGCCCGCTCCAAGACCCAGGGCCTTGAGAGCGCGGCGGCGGTCCAATCGGGTTTGCCGATCGTTCATAACACCTCCGTGGTGTTGAGGGATTTAGGTGGGGCAACAGCCCTCTGCCCCACCACCGGAACCTTTACCCATCCGGTCTGGCACAGGCGGTATCAGCCGACCTGTTCCACCTGCACTTCCAGGATCAGGTTGCCAAACTCCACCTGTTCCGCAGCGAAGAATGCCTGTCCCAATGCCGCAACCGCGACGTCGAAGGAGGCGTGTTTCGCCGAGGCCAGATCGGTAAAGAACTGGTCAACCCAAGGAGCCAGGTGCTTCTGCCAGAAGGGGATCTGATCCTGCTGCCGGCCTTCCAGCAGCAGAAACGCCATCACTTCACACAGTGCCGCCAGGTGATCCTCGGGCTCTTTCACATTCTCCTCACGGGCAAAGCCCAGGCGGGTCAGGTCCTGACGCAGCAGCGCCAGCGGCTGATCCATCAGGGAACCGGTCAGGTACCAGCTGATGTAAGGGATCACTTCGCCGTGACCCAGGCCGATGAAGAGGTTGAAGTACTCGTCGTCCAGCTGGCTGTCCAGGTGAGTCTGGGCCGCCAGTTTCAGGCCATGCCAGGCCTTACCCATATCGCTGTCGTTGTCCTCGTCCAGCTCCAGGTTGGCCAGGAACTGCATCAGTTCCGGGTTGGGCGCCTGGCGCAGCAGCGCGGACAGCAACTGATAGATGTCAGCACGAAGCTGCTGGTGTTCCGATACGACCCGAGTGGTGTGTTGTTCAGTCATCGCTACCTCTAATTAGACCCGCAGTTGCTTCTCGGGATCGTTCAGAATGTCGGTGAACATGTCTTTCACGCGACAGTCTTCGCACATTTTCAAACGGTTCAGCGCATCGCCGGCAAAGGCGCTGTGACCCGACAGGGCCACGGTCATCTTCTCGATCACCGCCTTGGTGGCAAAGGGCTTGCCACAGGTAATGCACTCAAAAGGCTCTTCCTCTTTCAGCACCCGCTGCGTCTGGCGCTGTTCGCGATCCAGCTGGATCTGGGCGGTCAGGGTGATCGCCTTCTCCGGGCAGGCGCGTTCACACAGGCCACACTGCACGCAGGACTGTTCGGTGAACTTCAGGGCCGGGCTGTCGCCGCCGTCCATCAGGGCGCGGGGCGGACAGAGGGCGGCACAGCTCATGCACAGGGTGCACTTGTCCACATCCACATTGACGGTGCCGTAGGGCACCCGGGGCAGGCTCAGCACTTCGGTGCTGCCGGCACGGGCGCCATTGATGTGGTCCAGAGCGTTAAACAGGGTGTCGCGCTTGGGCAGATCCTTGCCGAAGGCCGCCACCGGCAGCTCAGCAAAGTCGGCGCTTTCAGCCAGCACCGCGTCCAGCTGATCCAGCTCGGCGGTGGTGATCAGGCGCACCCGGTGGGCGTGCTCGCCGACCGCTTCCATCAGGGTGGTCACCAGCTGATGTTCGCTGCGCAGCAGGGTCAGCAGGGTTTCCGGGGTTTGTTCGGTGGTCAGCACCAGCACCTGGCGGGCGCCCCAGGCGAGGGTGGCCAGCCAGCTGTCGATGCCCGCGACCGCCACCTCTTCCAGGGCGATGGGCAGCACGCCACCAGGCAGTTGGCGCAGGGCGGACAGGGCCGCTTCACCGGCGCTCTCGTCGTGCAGCAGCACAACGGGGCGCTGTTCAGACAGCTCAAGGTAACGGGTCAGCAGGCGCTTGACGTAATCCTTAAGGATCGCCGGGGTCGGCTGGTCATAAGTCAGGGCACCGGTGGGGCAGGCCGCGGTGCAGCTGCCGGCACCGTGACACAGGTGCGGGTCCACCTCGATGCGGTTGTCCACACTCTCGATGGCGTCGGCGGGGCAGACGTTGAGGCAACGGGTGCAGCCGTCGATGCCGCTGGAGTGGTGGGCGCAGACGTCGTAGTTGACCTTGACGTAACGGGGCTTGTCGAACTGGCCAATCAGCTCAGGCAGCTGGGCCAGTGCGGCCGCCAGCTTGTCGGCGTCGTCACCGACATAGAAGTAACCGGGGGGCAGCAGCTCCAGGTTCAGTACCGGCTGCTGGCCCAGGTCCAACACCAGGTCATAGTGGGGGCGACGGACGGCACCGGGGGCCAGCTCCTGCTCAATGCCATCCACTTTGATGAAGGCCTGGAACTGACCCAGGAACCCTTTCAGCGATACGCTGCGGCTGAAATACGCCGGCAGCGACTCGGTGGCTTCTGCAGCGGCCATCACCTTCTCGAGGTGGGCTTCGTCCTGACTGGTGACCGCTTCGGTCGCCACCAGGGTGCGACTGGCCATGCCGTCCAGTTGGGCAGCGGCCAGGCGAATCAAATCTTCCGGCCCGATGATCAGCAGGTGGCCGGCGGTGTTGTAGGAGACCGTCTGCGGGATCAGGTTCTCCAGCATGGTGATTTGGGCCAGGCTCTGCTCACGGGCCGGATCCATCACCGGAATTTGGCTATTGCTCACTCTACGTTTCCTAGTCGGTCGTTGCTCTTGTACTCACAAAGGCGGACAGTCCGCCCGGATGCCGGCAACGCTCCCTTAACGCCCGGTCTGGCCGGGCTCTGCAGTTCACACTTGACGCTCACGCGCGACAGCTCACTCACTGCAAGATGTGCAAGGGATGTACCAGCACTCATGAAGGCTCGGTCGTCTGAATTACGCCTCGCTCCGAGATCCGGTGACCCCTTCAGACGCATGCGGGTCATTTTGTCCAGTATCCCCACTGACAGTGGGTAATTCTGACGAATTTTCCGCCGTATCGGTCTGGGCCAGCTGGGGGGCAGCATCGGTTTGCTCCTCCGCCTCGACCCCCATGCGCTCCTGTTGACTCGCCACCGCTTTGTCCACCTGCTCCACCGCTTCAGTCACATGGCGGAACACGTTTTTGGCCAGTTCAGCGGCGACAGCGGCGCTCAGTTTGGGCTGGGCGCCGTAATCCAGGTCGTACTCGCACAGGCCGTCACGGATGTTGTATTGAGGCTGTTTCCACAGGGCTCTCAGAGCGTCTTTCCGCTGGGTCGGGTCGACGCCCGGCTTGAGGAAATCCGCAAAGCTGCCGCCCTGCTCAATGCTCTCGGGATCCGGCAGCGCCTCGGCGTCCCCTTCAACGGTTTCCGTTGCGGACGCCTGTGCCACCTCAGGCTCGGCCCCTTCGGCTTCGACGGTGACTTCCTGCGGCTCCTGGGTCAGCTCAGCGGCGACTTCGGTCTCCTGCTCCTCACGGGCGACCTCCGCCTTGCGCTGTTGCCAGCGGGACAGAAAACTCATTCCGACTTCTCCCCTTGAGATTTCAGCTCACCCCGCACGTCGATGTGCTTGCGGCGATGGGCCTGGATCGGCGCTTCGCCGTGGCGGGTAATAAAGGATTCAATCCAGCAGCCGATCGCTTCCGGAATGGGGCAGG